>NZ_CALAGI010000024.1 GCF_937891315.1 uncultured Amaricoccus sp.
TGGGCATGCTCACGGAGGCGCAGGGCGAGGCGGTGATCACCGCCCTCGTGCGCAAGAGCCTTGCCGAGGCCGAATCCCGCCGCAGCCTCGCCGGCCTGCGCGGCGAGGAGGCCATCGACGCCGCAAGGCGCGACCATCTCGCCGAGGCCGCTGCCTGGCGCGACGTTCTTCTGCGCAACGACCTCTCCATCGCCGCGCCGCTCGTGGCCGACGCCGCCGCCCTGGCCGGCCTCGCCGATCCGGGCCAGGCGCTCGTCCCCGACCTCCTGCGCGAGGCGGCCCGCACGCTCGCCGCCGTCGCTGACGAGAACGCCGAGCGCGAAGACGGCTTCTATGCCGGCGATCGGGCCCGGCTCCTCGCCAGGCTCGACGCCGATCCCGCGCACCGGACCTCGACGCGGGAATCGATCGTGGTCCGGCCGCGGGTCGCCGAGGCCGGTCCGTGCGAGCCGGCCTGCACCGCCGTCGCGCTGGCGGCTGCCGATCCTCTCCTGGTCGTCGGGGGCAGGTTGACCCGCAGCGACCCGGCGGCGACCGAGCGCGTCACCCGAGCCGTCGAGCCCACGCCCCTTGCCGTCGCTGCGGTGGCGCCGGAGCGAACCGCGCCGCCGGAGTCGGCTCCGACGCCCGTCATCGCGCCGGCGGTCGAGCCCGCCGTCGGGCGTGCCGTCGCGCCGACGGCCCCGGCCGAAGCGCCCGATGCCCATGACCGGAAGGCCGTCCTGCCGGAGGCCGCGGTCGAGCCGGTCGCCCCGCGTCAGCGGCGGCGGCGCGACGCGCCGAGGCGGGTCGAGCGCCGCCCGGTCAGGAGCGAGGAGACCGAACGCCTGCGGCGGCTCGCCTCCGAGCAGTATCTCGACCTCACGCTCGAGGAGGGCTTCGCGCTGATGCGGGACATTTCCTCGAAGGGCGGCACCGACGCGAGCTGGATGCGGAACTCGGTGCGGGGCTTCGACGCCGCGGGCACGCTCGCCCTGTCCTTCTTCGGCAGGCAGACCCGGGTGCGCGACATGAGCCTCGCCGACTGCCGGGGCTTCGTCGAGGCCCTTGGGAGCGTCCCGGAGAACTGGGGAAAGAGCGCCGCCCTGACCGCGCCGATGAGCGAGCTCATCGCGATGGCGAACGACAAGGAAGAGGCCAAGCTGCTCGATGTCGAGCGGCAGGCCGAGGCGGAGGCCTGGTCCGACGAGCAGTTTCTGGTGGCCTGCGCGGCGGCACGCGAAGAGCGGCTGTCTCCGGGTACCCAATACAAGCACCAGTGCTATGTCGCCGGCGTCGTGAAGACCGTCTTCCGTCTCGCCAAGGCGGGAGAGCATCCGATGAAGGAAGCGATCTGGAAGAAGAAGTACCTGAACCAGCTGAAGGCCGAGGCCGGGCCGCAGCGCCTGCCTCTCGGCCCGGAAGGGCGCGCCGCTCTCTTCTCCCGCCCGATCTTCACGGCGGGCCCGGCCGAGGCGGACGACCCGCTGTTTTGGGAGCCGCTGCTGGCGCGCTATGCCGGCCTGCGGATGCAGGAGGGCCTGCAGCTCAAGCCAAAGGATTTCGGCGTCGAGGACGGCATCCCGGTCATCTTCATCCGGGCGAGCTCCGACCAGTTTCTAAAGTCGATCCACGCCGCCCGGAAGCTGCTGGTTCATCCCGAACTGATCCGCCTCGGCCTGCTGCGTCTGGTCGAGCGGAAGCGCCGCGAGGGTGCGCGCTGGGTCTTCGACGTTGAGCGCGGCCTCGACGGCACCTTTTCCTCGGCCTTCTCCAAGGTCTACTACAACTGGCGGGTATCCGAGGGCATCTACGAGCCGGGGAAGGACTTCCACTCGATCCGGAAGGATTTCTACCAGAGCATGAAGTCGGCGAAGGTGGACTACGCGGCACGGGTGGTGCTGATGGGCCATGCGCTGAACGACGTCAGCGAGACCAACTACGGCATGCGCGAGTGGGAAATCGAGGAACTGCGCGATTTCATCTACGCCATTCCGGCAGACACCTCGCATGTTCGCCCGCTGATCTGATGGCGATCGCAAGGCATGACGGCGCGAACCATCCGACGCGGCAGCCGCTTGTTGGGCGCCACCGATCGCGGCGCCTCGGGTCTCTGCGCGACAGGCATGGCCTGTTCGTCCCGGGGTCGCGCGCGGTTGCGGTCAGTTCACGATCTCGCCGACGTCCCGCTGCGCGGTGACGAGTTCGTCGATGCGGTCGAGCAGGTCGATGACCTCGCTGACCATCGCCCAGAGCCGAATCAGGTGCCGCGCCTCGTCGGTGTAGACCGTGGTCTCTCGCCAGGCCCAGTCCACCCCGCCGTCGCTGTAGCCGACCTCGATCCATTCGCCGGCAATCTCGGTGCCGTCCTCGATGGCCATGGCGCAGGCGTCGACGATCACCGGCAGCATGTGCCTGGGGAAACCAGCATGGAGCCGCCCCGCCCGGGCGGCGTCGGCGACGCGCCGCAGGCCGCTGGGGGTCCTGCGTCCGAGGAGCGCCGGCAGATCGGCTTCGAGGACGGGCGCGAGCCGGCGGCCGAGCATCTGCGCATGGGCGAGGATGGACACGTAGTCGTCATGGTCGACAGCGATCTGCATGGTCGGTCTCCTTGAGCCAGGATTGGCGTCAAGTTCCCGCGCCGTGGCGCAGGGAGCCGGATCAGGCCGCGTCGATCCTGCTGCGGAGGTCGGAGAGGCGCGCGATCAGATGATCGACGTGCGCGTCCGGTCGCGCGTCGGGCTGACGGAGCATCTCGAGCGTTTCGGCGAGGGGCCGGTGCGCAGGATCGACCGTCGCATCGACGATCATGTCCCGCGGGGCATGCGCCAGCGCCGCGCCTGCCTCGCCGCCGATCCGCCCGCTCTCCCGCAGGAGGTGCGCGCCGGATGTCGCAATGAACTGGAGCGCCAGAAGGCGCGGGTCGACGCTCGGGCCGACGTCGTGGGCGGGATCGGGAAGGTGGTCGAACATCGGGCAGCGTCCTTGACTTGATGCGGTCGTCAAGGAGGTCTGCGTTCGGCTCACGAACGAGATTGGCCGTCCCCGGCACGGCCGAAGTTCGCCGCGGAGAAAGAAAGAGAGAAGTTTGGCGACCGCCTGACGTCGAGGCGGTCGCCCCATCGAGGCGCTGGTCAGGTCTGATGATCGCCGCGGCGCTCCCGTTGTCGCGAAGGCCGGGCGAACCGTCTCCCGTGAACCGGACCGCCGCGCCACCGGCCACCCGATTTCCTCCGCGGACAGGAGATCGGATCATGAGCATCGCCAGCGGCGCCGACATGTCCCGAGACGGGCACGCCCTCGTTGCCGCCGGCGGTGCGATCTCGGCGCTCGACCGCGTGCTGGCGCCCCTCGCTGATCTCGGCGTCGCCGTGCGTGAGGAGATCGCCGCCGGCCGGCAGCTCGTGGCGCTCGACCGACACCTTCGGCGTCCGGGACCGGGCGCG
>NZ_CALAGI010000025.1 GCF_937891315.1 uncultured Amaricoccus sp.
TGTTCGACGCGCTGCTGAAGGATACCGGCGACCGGCAGATCTCCACGACCATGGCCTTTGTGCGGGCGCTGAATTCGCTGCTGCGCGACAAGAACATCGGCAAGTTCGTGGTGCCGATCGTGCCGGACGAGAGCCGCACCTTCGGCATGGAGGGCCTGTTCCGCCAGATCGGCATCTACAATCCGAAGGGCCAGCTCTACACGCCGCAGGACGCCGACCAGCTCAGCTACTACAAGGAGAGCAAGGACGGCCAGGTGCTGCAGGAGGGCATCAACGAGGCTGGCGCCATGGCCGACTGGATCGCCGCGGCGACCAGCTATTCGGTGCATGGCGTACCGATGATCCCATTCTACATCTATTATTCGATGTTCGGCTTCCAGCGGATCGGCGATCTCGCCTGGGCCGCCGGCGACAGCCGGGCGCGCGGCTTCATGCTCGGCGGCACCGCCGGGCGGACCACGCTCAACGGCGAAGGGTTGCAGCATGAGGACGGGCACAGCCACATCCTGGCCGGCACGATCCCGAACTGCGTCACCTACGACCCGAGCTTCGGCTACGAGGTGGCGGTGATCGTCCATGACGGACTGCGCCGGATGTTCGTCGAACAGGAGGACATCTACTACTACCTGACCGTCTGCAACGAGAACTACCACCACCCCGCCATGCCGGAAGGCGCGGAGGAGGGTATCGTCAAGGGGCTCTATGCGTTCTCCAAGACCGAGTCGCCGTCTGAAAAGCATGTGAATCTCGTATCTTCTGGAACGATCTTCCAGCAGGCGATGCAGGCTGCCGAGATGCTGAAGGCGGATTTCGGCATCACCGCCGACCTCTGGGTCGCGACCAGCATGAACGAACTCGCCCGCGAGGCGCAGGATGTCGAGCGGTCGAACCGGATGTATCCGACGAGCGCGCCGAAGGTGCCCTATGTCACCGAGACGCTGTCCAAGGCGACCGGCCCGGTCATCGCCGTCACGGACTACATGAAGAACTACGCCGAGCAGATCCGCGCCTTCGTGCCCCAGCCCTACCATGTGCTCGGGACCGACGGCTTCGGCCGGTCGGACAGCCGGGTGGCGCTGCGGCGCCATTTCGAGGTCGACGGCAACCATATCGCGGCGACGGCGGTCTATGCGCTCTACAAGGAGGGCAAGGTAACCGCGGCGGAGGTCGAGGCAGCGTATGCGAAATACGCGATCGACCCCGCGAAAATCAATCCGCGTATCGCATAGCACCGGGAAGTGAGGGAACGCACATGGCGAACATCGAAGTGAAGGTCCCCGATATCGGCGACTTCAAGGACGTCCCGGTGATCAGCGTGATGGTCAAGCCCGGCGACACCGTCTCGAAGGACGATCCTCTGCTTGAGCTCGAATCCGACAAGGCGACGATGGAGGTGCCGGCCCCCGAGGGCGGCACCGTCAAGGAAGTGAAGGTGAAGGAAGGCGACAAGGTCTCCGAGGGCGTGCTGATCCTGCTGCTCGAAAGCGCGCAGGCGACCGCCGCCGCGCCTTCGACCCCCGCGGCCCCCGCTCCCGCCGCCGGTGGCGGAACGATCGACGTCAAGGTGCCGGACATCGGCGACTTCAAGGACGTGCCGGTCGTCAGCGTGATGGTGAAGGTCGGTGACACGATCGCCAAGGACGACCCTTTGGTCGAACTTGAATCCGACAAGGCCACGATGGAAGTGCCCGCCCCCGCCGCCGGCAAGGTGACGGCGATCAGGATCAAGGAAGGCGACAAGGTTTCCGAAGGCTCGGTGATCCTCGTACTCGAATCCGCCGGCGTCGCCGCCGCGGCGCCGGAGGCCGTGGCGCCCGTGGCGGCGGCTTCGGCCGGCGCCTCGTCGGACCGCAAGCCCACGGCCGCCGACGTGGCGTCCGCCACCACCGGTGGTCAGCCGCACGCCTCGCCCTCGGTGCGGAAGTTCGCGCGCGAGTTGGGCGTCGATCTCGGCAAGGTGACAGGCTCGGGCCGCAAGGGCCGCATCCTGCGCGAGGATATCACCGGCTCGTTCAAGAAGACGGCGGCGCCCGCGGCCGCCTCCGCCGCCCCGTCGGGCGGCATGGGTATCCCGCCGATCCCGGCCGTGGATTTCTCGAAGTTCGGCACCATCGAGACCATCGAGATGCCGCGGATCAAGAAGCTGTCCGGGCCCGCGCTGCACCGGTCCTGGCTCAATGTCCCGCATGTCACCAACAATGACGAAGCGGACATCACCGACCTCGACAAGTACCGCAAGGAACTCGACACCAGGGCCAAGGACGACGGCTATCGCGTCACGATGCTGACCTTCCTGATCAAGGCCTGCGTCTCGGCGCTGAAGGAACATTGGGAGGTCAATTCCTCGATCCACCCGGACGGCGACAAGCTGATCAAGAAATCCTTCTACAACATCGGCTTCGCGGCCGACACGCCGAACGGCCTCGTCGTGCCGGTGGTGAAGAACGCCGACTCGAAGGGCATCATCGAGCTGTCGAAGGACATCGGTTCGTTGTCGTCCAAGGCGCGCAAGGGCGAGCTCAAGGGTCCCGACATGCAGGGCGCGACCTTCACCATCTCGTCGCTCGGCGGCATCGGCGGCACCAGCTTCACGCCGATCGTCAACGCGCCCGAGGTGGCGATCCTCGGCGTCAGCCGCTCGAAGATGGCGCCGGTCTGGGACGGGACCGACTTCGTGCCGCGCAACATGCTGCCCCTGTCGCTCAGCTACGACCACCGGGCAATCGACGGAGCCCTGGCCGCGCGCTTCCTGCAGAAGCTCGTGACCCTGCTTCGCGACCCGCGCAACCTGCTGCTCTAACCGGGAGGCGAGACATGGCCGAGATCGAAGTCAAGGTCCCCGATATCGGGGACTTCAAGGACGTGCCCGTCATCACCGTCTTCGTGAAGCCGGGCGATACCGTCGCCAAGGACGATCCGCTGCTCGAGCTGGAGTCCGACAAGGCGACGATGGAGGTGCCCGCCCCGCGGGCCGGCAAGGTGGCGGCCGTCAAGGTCGCCGTCGGCGACCGCGTGGCCGAAGGCACCGTGATCCTCACCCTCGAGGACGCGGGCGCGGCGGCGGCCCCCGCCCCGGCCCCCGCTCCGAAAGCGGCCGTCGCCGGCGGCGACGTGCATGGCGAGGTGGTGGTGCTGGGCTCCGGCCCGGGCGGCTACACCGCGGCCTTCCGCGCCGCCGACCTCGGCAAGAAGGTGGTGCTGATCGAACGCGACCAGACGCTCGGCGGTGTCTGCCTGAATGTCGGCTGCATTCCGTCGAAGGCGCTGCTCCATGCCGCGAAGGTCATCTCCGAATCCGAGGAGATGGGCCATTTCGGGGTGAAGTTCGCCGCGCCGGAGGTCGATATCGACGCCCTGCGCGGCTGGAAGGAAAGCATCATCGGCAAGCTCACCGGCGGCCTCACCGGACTGGCCAAGGGCCGCAAGGTGACGGTGGTCAAGGGCGTCGGAACCTTCGCCGGCCCGAATGCGATCAGGGTCGATGGCCCGGACGGCGCCAAGACCGTCACCTTCGACAACTGCATCATCGCGGCGGGGTCGGAGCCGGTGACGCTGCCCTTCATCCCGCATGACGACCCGAGGGTGATCGACTCGACCGGCGCGCTGGCGCTGGCCGACGTGCCGAAGCGGATGCTGGTCATCGGCGGCGGCATCATCGGCATGGAGATGGCCACGGTCTACGACCAGCTCGGCACGAAGATCACCGTCGTCGAGTTCATGGACCAGCTGATCCCCGGCGCCGACGCCGACGTGGTGAAGCCGCTGCAGAAGCGCATGGAGAAGCGGTTCGAGGCGATTCACCTCAAGACCAAGGTCGCGTCGGTCAAGGCGCTCGCCACCGGCCTCGAAGTGTCGATGGAAGGCCCGAATGGCGCCTTTTCCGACATCTACGACAAGGTGCTGGTCGCCGTCGGCCGCAAGCCGAACGGCAAGCTCATCGCCGCGGAAAAGGCCGGCGTCACGGTGGACGAGCGCGGCTTCATCCCGGTCGACAAGCAGCAGAAGACCAACGTCCCCGGCATCTACGCCATCGGCGACGTGGTCGGCCAGCCGATGCTCGCCCACAAGGCGGTGCACGAGGGCAAGGTGGCGGCCGAGGTCTGCGCCGGCATGAACCGCGTCTTCGACGCGATGGTGATCCCCGGCGTCGCCTACACCGACCCCGAGGTCGCCTTCGTTGGCCTGACCGAGACCGAAGCCAAGGCGAAGGGCATCAAGATCGGCAAGGGCGTCTTCCCCTGGGCCGCCTCGGGCCGGTCGCTGTCACTCGGCCGTGACGAGGGGCTGACCAAGGTCATCTTCGATCCCGAAACCGACCGCGTGCTCGGCGCCGGCATCGTCGGCCCGAACGCCGGCGACCTGATCGCCGAGGTCGCCCTCGCGATCGAGATGGGGGCGGACGCGACCGACATCGGCCTGACCATCCACCCGCACCCGACGCTCTCGGAGACGATCAACTTCGCCGCCGAGATGTTCGAAGGCACGATCACCGACCTGATCCCGCCGAAGAAGAAGCACTGACCCGACCGCGCGCCGCCTGCATCGCGGCGCGCCCAACACATGCGACGGGGGGACCACCATGACAGATGAACTGAAGCGCGAAGCGCTCGCCTATCACGCCGCCGAGCCGTGCGGAAAGCTTCAGATTCTGCCGACGAAGCCGATGGCCACCCAGCGCGATCTCGCACTGGCCTACAGTCCGGGCGTCGCCTATGCCTGCGAGGAAATCGCCGCGGATCCGGCCACGGCGGCGCTCTACACCGGCCGCGCCAACCTCGTCGCCGTCATCTCGAACGGTACGGCGGTGCTCGGGCTCGGCAATATCGGCGCGCTCGCCTCGAAGCCGGTGATGGAGGGCAAGGCCGCGCTCTTCAAGAAATTCTCCGGCATCGACGTGATGGACATCGAGGTGGACGAGACCGCCGTCGAACCCTTCGTCGAGGCGATCGCCCGGCTGGAGCCGACCTTCGGCGGCATCAATCTCGAGGACATATCCGCCCCCGCCTGCTTCGAGATCGAGAAGCAGCTGAAGGCGCGGATGAAGATCCCGGTGTTTCACGACGATCAGCACGGAACGGCCATCGTCACCGCCGCCGGCATCCTCAACGCGCTGGAAATCACCGGCCGCCAGATCGGCACGGCGACCATCGCCTGCAACGGCGCCGGCGCCGCCGCCATCGCCTGCCTCAACCTGCTGGTCAGCTTCGGGGCGAACAAGGACAATATCCTCGTCTGCGACCGCAAGGGCGTGATCCATACCGACCGCGCCGACCTCGACCAGTACAAGGGCGCCTACGCGGTCAAGACCACCAAGCGCACGCTGGCCGACGCGATGAACGGCGCCGACATCTTCCTCGGCCTCTCGGCCAAGGATTCGGTGACGCAGGACATGGTGATGACCATGGCGCCGAAGCCGATCATCTTCGCCATGGCGAACCCGGACCCCGAGATCCGCCCGGAGCTGGTCCATGCCGTCCGCGACGACGCGATCGTCGCCACCGGGCGCTCGGACTATCCCAACCAGGTCAACAACGTCCTCTGCTTCCCCTTCATCTTCCGCGGCGCGCTCGATTGTGGCGCGACCGAGATCAACGAGGCGATGAAGCGGGCCTGCGCCGAGGCGATCGCCAAGATGGCCCGAGCCCCGGCCTCGGACGTCGTGCTCGCCGCCTATGGCGCGGAGAACATGCGTTTCGGACCCGACTACATCATCCCCAAACCCTTCGACCCGCGGCTGATGCCGGAGGTCGCGTCCATCGTTGCCCAGGCGGCGATGGACAGTGGCGTCGCCAGCCGGCCGATCCTCGACATGGATGCCTATCGCGACCAGTTGCAGGGCTTCGTCTTCCGCTCGGGCCTCCTGATGAAGCCGGTCTTCGACCAGGCCGCCCGCGCGCCGAAACGCGTGGTCTTCGCCGAGGGCGAGACCGAGCGTGTGCTGCACGCCGCGTCGCAGGTGGCGAGCATGAAGATCGCCCAGCCGATCCTGATCGGCGATGCCGACAAGATCACGGCGCGCGCGCAGGAACTGCGGCTGACGCTTGGCGACGTGCGGATCGTCGATCCCGCCAAAGTCGATACCGCCGGCTACGCCGCCTTGCTGCACGACCGCGCCGGCCGTTTCGGGGTCAATCCGCGCGAGGCGCTGCGCGGGGTGCGCAACGATCCGACCGTGCTCGCCTGCCTGATGCTGGAGCGCGGCGAGGCGGACGCGGCGATCTGCGGCGCCAACGGGCGGTTCGGCCATCACCTCACCCGGGTCGAGGGCATCATCGGCCGCCGTCCCGGCGTGCGCGCGCTGGCGACGCTGTCCGCGCTGGTCCTGCCGAAGGGTACATTCTTCGTCGCCGACGCTTACGTGAACCTTGACCCAACGGCGGAAGAGGTCGCCGACCTCACCGAGCTCGCCGCCGGAACCATGCGCCGGATGGGCGTGCAGCCGCGCGCGGCGCTGGTCAGTCACGCGAATTTCGGCGACCGCCCCAGCGCCTCGTCCCGCAAGATGCGCGAGGCGATGGAGATCCTGCGCGCTCGCGCCCCGGATTTCGAGGTCGATGGCGAGATGCATGCCGACGCGGCGCTCGACATGGGCCTGCGGCGCCGGGCCTACGAGCATGCCACCCTGACCGGCGCGGCGAATCTCTTCGTCATGCCGAACGCCGACGCGGCGCATATCTCGCTCAACCTGCTGAAGGTGCTCGGCGGCGCGATCCCGGTCGGGCCGATCCTGCTCGGCGCGGCGCGGCCGGTGCACATCGCCCCGCAGTCGGTGACGGTGCGCGGGCTGTTGAACCTCGCCGCCATCGCCGTGGTCGAAGCCCAGACCGCCGCGCCGGTGGAGCAGCGCCTCGCCACCAAGTAAGGACGCGCGGCGCGGCGATCTCGCCGCGCCGAACATTCGGATGCACATGGCTCCGAGAACGCGCTAGATGCAATCGGACGGTTCTGGGAATCGGGAGAAACCGGATGGCGCGGGCCGCGGCGGCGAAGCGGAAAGACGCTGGGCAGGCGGCGCGACCGCCGTTCGAGCGGATCGCCCTGCTGCTGCAGGGTGGTGGGGCGCTCGGCGCCTATCAGGGCGGCGTATATCAGGCATTGGCCGAACACGACGTCCTTCCCGATACCGTCGCCGGTGTCTCGATTGGTGCGATCAACGCGGCGCTGATCGCCGGCAATCCGCCCGAGCGGCGCGTCGCGGCGCTGCGGAGCTTCTGGGAGCGGATCACCGCCCCGCCCTTCGGCTTTCCCTTCGTCTCGAGCTTTCTCGGCCTGCTCGAACTCTATGGCGACAAGCCGCACGAGTTCCTGAACCAGTCGCACGCCATGGTCACCGCCGCCGGCGGCGCGCCGGGCTTTTTCCGGCCCCGCGCCGTGCCGCCGTTCCTCGCGCCGCGCGGCACGGCGGCGGCCGAAAGCCTCTATGACACCAGCCCGTTGCGCGACACGCTGGAGGAGCTGGTCGATTTCGACCGGCTCAACAACGGCGAAACCTGGTTCAGCGTCGGCGCGGTCAATGTGCGCTCCGGCAATCTCGAATGGTTCGATTCGAGCGAGCGGCGGATCGCGCCGGAGCATATCATGGCGAGCGGCGCGCTGCCGCCGGCCTTCGCCGCGGTCGAAATCGAGGGCGAGGCCTATTGGGACGGCGGGCTCGTCTCCAACACGCCGCTTCAATGGGTGCTCGATTCGAACACGCGCAAGGACACGCTCGCCTTCCAGGTGGATCTCTGGAGCGCGCGCGGCGATCTGCCGCTCGATGTCTTCGGCCTCGACCTCCGCGAGAAGGACATCCGCTTCTCCAGCCGCACCCGCGCCAGCACCGACCAGTTCCGCGCGACCCAGCGCGCCCGCCACGCGGTCCGCCGCCTGCTGGATCTGCTGCCCGACCGCGCCGTCCTCGCCGATCCCGCCTTTTCGGCCCTGGTCGAGGCGGCGGACGACAAGGTCTTCAATATCGTGCACCTGATCTATCGCGCCAAAAGCTACGAGGGCTCGTTCAAGGACTACGAATTCTCGCGCGCGACAATGGAGGCGCATTGGGCGGCCGGCCACGGCGATGCGACGCGAACCCTCGCCCATCCGCAAGTCCTGCGGCGCCCGATCTCCCCGGACGGAGTCGCCACCTTCGACCTGACCGAACCCGAGAGCGAGCCCACCCCGACATGAAGATCGACGACGTCCGCGCCCGCGCCTTCGCCATGCCGCTGAACGATCCGGCCTATCCGAAGCCACCCTACAAGTTCTACAACCGCGAATTCGTGGTCATCACCTATCGCACCGACCCCGACGCCCTGCGCGAGGTGGTGCCCGAACCGCTGGAGGTGGTCGGCGACACCGTCGCCTACGAATTCATCCGCATGCCCGACTCCACCGGCTTCGGCGACTATACCGAGACCGGCCAGGTGATCCCCGTCCGCTTCACCACGCCGACCGGCGAGGCGCAGGAGGGCGGCTATGTCCATGCGATGTATCTCGACGACAATTCCCCGATTGCCGGCGGCCGCGAGATCTGGGGGTTCCCGAAGAAACTCGCGCGGCCAAAACTGTCACATGAACAGGAAACCCTCGTCGGCACGCTGCACTATGGTTCCGTGCTGACGGTCTCCGCCACCATGGGGTACAAGCACCGCGAACTGCCGCTCGATCCGCTGCGCAAGGCGATGGCCAAGCCCGCCTTCATGATCAAGATCATCCCGCATGTCGATTGCACGCCGCGCATCTGCGAACTCGTCCGCTACTATATGGAGGACGTGACCCTGAAAGGCGCCTGGACCGGTCCGGCGGCGATCCAGCTGTTCGAGCATGCCATGTGCGACGTCGCCCGGCTGCCGGTGCGCGAGGTGGTCGGCGCGAGCCACTATGTCGCGGATCTGACGCTTGGCCTCGGCGAGGTCGTGTACGACTATCTCGCCTGATATTTCAACCAGACGCCTGAAAGGACTGAGCCAAATGGCCCGTTTCGATGGAAAAGTCGCGATCATCACCGGCGCCGCCAGCGGCATCGGCAAGGAGATCGCCCTGCGGTTCGCCGCGGAAGGCGCGATCGCGGTGATCGCAGACCTCAATCTCGCCGCCGCCCAGGCGACCGTCGAGGAGATCAAGGCCGCGCATGGCGGCGACGCCTTCGCCGTCGCGATGAACGTCACCGACGAGGCCGCGGTCGAACAGGGCGTCGCCGACGTGGTGGCGAAATACGGCAAGGTCGATATCCTCGTCTCCAACGCCGGTATCCAGATCGTCCATCCCTTCGTCGATTTCCCGTATGCCGACTGGAAAAAGCTGTTGTCGATCCATCTCGACGGCGCCTTCCTCACCACCCGCGCCTGCCTGAAGCACATGTACGCCGCGAACTACGGCAGGGTGATCTACACCGGCTCGGTTCATTCCAAGGAAGCCTCCAAACTCAAAGCGCCCTATGTCGCGGCGAAGCACGGCCTGATCGGCCTCGCCAAGGTGCTGGCCAAGGAAGGCGCCGAGCACAACGTCACCGCCAACGTCGTCTGCCCCGGCTTCGTTCTGACGCCGCTGGTCGAGAAGCAGATCCCCGAGCAGGCGCAGGCCCTGGGGATCTCCGAGGAGGATGTGGTCAAGACCGTGATGCTGAAGGAAACCGTCGACGGCCAGTTCACCACCACCGACGATGTCGCCGACGCGGTGCTGTTCTTCGCCGCCGCGACGACCAACGCCTTCACCGGCCAGTCGCTCGTCGTCTCGCACGGCTGGTTCATGCAATAGACGGCGCGGCGGGAACTCCGGGTCGCGCGGGATCGGGCCTGCCGCGATTTGCACGACGCGCCTCTTGGCGCCGAGGGTAGCCGCGCGCCGCGTCGGTGCCCGGTCCACACCGCCCGACGGCCCCGCCGCGAATATCCCAGGGTGCGCGCAAAGGCTCGCCCCGCCGAATTCGGGCGGGCCTGCCACAGGAAAGGAACCGAAGCCTTGCACCGACAGATGAGCCTACCCGTCGCGGGCATACCCGTCGCGGGGACCTGACCGATGGCCGATCCGACCGCGGCCGGTCACGCCGCCGAAGCCGTCGCCAATCACGGATTCGATATCCTGCCGATCATCGTGCTGCTCGCCGCCGCCGTGGTCGCCGTGCCGCTCTTCAAGCGGATCGGCCTCGGCTCGGTGCTCGGCTATCTCGCCGCCGGGCTCGTCATCGGTCCGTTCGGACTCGGGTTCTTTCAGGATCCGCGAACGATCCTCCATGTGGCCGAGCTCGGCGTCGTCATGTTCCTGTTCGTCATCGGGCTGGAGATGCAGCCCTCGCGACTCTGGGCGATGCGGGGCGACATCTTCGGCCTCGGACTGGCGCAGGTCGGGGTCTGCATGCTGCTGCTCTGGACCGTCGGGCTCAGCCTCGGCTATCCGGTCGCGGCGTCGCTGATCTCGGGCACCGGCTTCGTGCTCACCTCCACCGCGATCGTGATGCAGATGCTGGAGGAGCGGCGCCAGATGAACCAGCCGCTCGGGCGGCGCATCGTCGCCATCCTCCTGCTGGAAGACCTCGCCATCGTGCCGCTGCTGGCGCTCGTCGCCTTCCTCGCGCCCGGAGGCGAGGAGACGACGCTCTCCGCGCGGCTCGTCTCGGTCGTCATCGGGCTCGCGGCGATCGGCGGATTGATCCTCGCCGGGCGCTATCTGCTCGACCCGCTGTTCCGCCTGCTCGCCCGGTCCGGCGCGCGCGAGGTGATGACCGCCGCCGCGCTTTTCGTCGTGCTGGGGGCGGCCTATGCGATGCAGCTCGCCGGCCTTTCGATGGCAATGGGCGCCTTCCTCGCCGGGGTGCTGTTGTCGGAATCGACCTTCCGCCATCAGCTCGAGGCGGATGTGGAGCCGTTTCGCGGCATCCTCCTCGGGCTGTTCTTTCTCGGCGTCGGCATGGCGCTCGACCTCCGCGTGATCGTGGCCAACGCCGGACTGATCGGCGTCTCGGTGATCGCCTTCGTCATCCTGAAGATGGGCGGGATCTACACGGTCGCCCGGCTGTTCCGCGCCTCCGGCCGCGAGGCCTTCGAGCGGGCGGTGCTGATGGCCCAGGGCGGAGAGTTCGCCTTCGTCCTCTATGCCGCGGCCACCGCGTTCGGCATCCTCGACGCCGAGGAGAATGCGATCCTGACCGCGATCATCATCGTCTCGATGGCCCTGACCCCGCTCCTCGTCATCCTGCGCGACCGGCTGACGCCGGCGGCCGCGCCCTCGATGGACGGCGTGGAGATCGCCGATGGGCTCAGCGGCTCGGTGCTGCTGATCGGCTTCGGGCGCTTCGGCCAGATCGTCAGCCAACCGCTGCTCGCCCGCGGCTTCTCCATCTCGATCATCGAGAACGACACCGAAATGATCCGCGCCGCCGAACAATTCGGCTTCAAGGTCTATTACGGCGACGGCGCCCGGCTCGACATCTTGCGCGCGGCGGGCGCCGACACGGCGCAGATCATCATCTGCGCCGCCGACGACCGGGAAGCCGCGGTGAAGATCGCCGAGATCGTCCGGACGGAATTCCCGCTCACCCCGCTTCTCATGCGCTCCTTCGATCGCGAACACGCGATCGCGCTCGTCGAGGCGGGGGCGAGCTGGCAGATCCGGGAAACGCTCGGTTCCGCCTTCGACACGGGCGAGGAGGCGCTGCACCGCCTCGACCTGAAGGAGGAGGAGATCGCGGAGACCATGGCCGAGACCCGCCGCCGCGACGCCGAACGTTTCGAGCTCGACCGCGTCGGCGGTCTCGCCGCGGGCCGCGGGCTCATCATCGGCAACCTGCCCGGTTCCGACACCGCCGTCTGATCACCCGGCGTCCGATCACCCGGGCGGGCGCGCCTCGGGATCGCCCTCGGCGGGCGGTTCTCCCTGTCCCGCGGCGCGGCGACCAAGCGAGGCCGCGCCGTCGCGATAGGCCGCGGCGCGGGCGAGCAGCATCAGTGTGACAGGCGTCGTGATGGTGACGAAGAGACCAATGAAGAGCTCGTGCAGCACCGGGCGCCCTTCGGCCACGGTGAAGGCGATGACGGAAGCCGAGACAATGGCGCCGGTGCCCCAGGAGGTGCCGAGCGTCGGGGCATGGATCCGCTCGAAGAAGGTGCCGAGCCGGACGAGCCCGATCGAGCCGATCAGAGTCAGTCCCGCGCCGAGCACGACGAGAAAGGCGACCAGGATCGCCGCCCAGAGCGGCAGGTCGGCGACCGGGTTCATTCGATCACCTCGCCGCGCATCAGGAACTTGGCCAGCGCCACGGTCGCGACGAAGCCGAGCATCGAAATCACCAGCGCCGCCTCGAAGAAGAAGACGGTGCCGGTGCGCAGCCCGAGCGTGACGAGCAGCAGCATCCCGTCGAGGTAAAGCGCGTCGAGCGCGAGCACCCGGTCCTGCGCGCGCGGGCCGATGATCATCCGCCAGACCGCGCACATCATGGCGAGCGCGAGAAAGAGGAGTGCGACGCCGGTCGCGACGAGGAGGAGGGTGGCGCTCATTCGAAAATCTCGATCAGCAGGGATTCATAGCGGTTCTTGACGATGCCGGTCCATTCGGCGGGATCCTTCAGATCGAAGACATGCAGCAGCAGGACCCGCCGGCCATAGTCGAAATCGATCCAGGCCGTGCCCGGCGTGCTCGTCATCACGATCGCGAGGATCGCGAGCCCGGCGCTGTCGCGCAGGTCGAGCGGGATCTCGACGAAACCCGCGCGACGGACCGGCGCACGATCCCCGCGCAGGATCAGCCGCGCCACTGCGATATTCGACAAGGCGACATCGTGGAGCACGCGCAGGAGCAGCCGGACCCCGGACAGCCAGCGGCGCGGCCGCCCGCCCTCCGGCCGCACGGCCGCGAGCGCGCTGACCGCGACGAAGGAAATGGCGCTGCCGAGGATCAGGTTGCCGAGCGAGAAGCGCGTCAGCGTCAGCCACATGATGATGAGCGCGAGCGCCATCAGCGGATGCGGCACGACGCGGCTCATGGCGCGCCCTCCTCGCCGCGTATCACCCGCGGTGCATCGCGCACCCCGGCGATATAGACGCCGGGGTCGCGCAGATCGGCGACCGTCGCATCCATGTAGCGCAGCACCGGCTCGGCCCGCGCGGTGACGCCGAGCGCGACGAGCAGCAGCGCGAGCACCGGCAGGATCTCGACAAGGGCCACCGGTGGCCGCTCCTGCTCGTCGGCGGCCCAGAAGGTCTGGATGCCGACGCGGGTCAGCGCGATCATCGCCGCGAGGCCCGAGAGTATCACCATGACGCTGAAGGCGAGCGCCAGCGGCGGCATGCGCCCGCCCGCCGCCATGCCCGAGGGATTGAACGCCGCGGACAGCATGGCGAGCTTGCCGACGAAGCCCGAGAGCGGCGGCAACCCGGCGAGCAGCAGCGCGCAGGCTCCGAAAGCGAGGGCAAGGATGGTGACGCTGACCGGAAGCGCGATGCCGATCTCCTGATCCGCGTCCTCCGGCCCCTCGTCCATGAAACCATAGGCCTCGGCGGTCACCGCGAGAATGCTCGCGAACTCGCTCTGGTCACGCTCGACGATCTCGATGATGAGATAGAGGGCGCTGATCGCGAGCGTGGAACTGATCATGTAATAGAGCCCGCCGGCCAGCAGCCCGCCCGGTCCGCCGAGCCCGATCATCCCCGTGACGAGCAGCAGCGTGCCCGACGAGACGATGACGAAGCAGCCGGCGACACGGCCGAGGCCCTGGCTCGCCAGCACGCCGATCATGCCGAAAGCGAGCGTGGCGAAGCCGCCCGCGACGAGCAGGTGCGCGCCGAAACCGCCGGCGGGACCGACGCCGGCGGGGAAGACGAGCATGCTGAGCCGCAGGATGACATAGAAGCCAACCTTGCTCATCCCGGCGAAAATCGCGGCGACGGGGGGCGCGGCCGCCACGTAGGTGACCGGCAACCAGAAGCAGACCGGCCACATCGCCGCCTTGACGAGAAACGCCACGCCGAGGATCGAGGCGCCGGCGAGCAGCAACGGCCTCCGCGCCGCGTCGAGCTCCGCCACCCGCACCGCGAGGTCGGCCATGTTGAGCGTGCCGGTGACGCCATAGAGAATGGCCACGCCGATCAGGAAGCAGAGCGAGGCGGTGAGATTCACCGCGATGTAGTGCAGCGCCGCGCGCACCCGCAGCGTGCCCGAGCCGTGCAGCATCAGGCCGTAGGAGGCGGCGAGCATCACCTCGAAGAACACGAAGAGGTTGAAGAGGTCGCCGGTCAGAAAAGCGCCATTCATCCCCATCAGCAGGAACTGGAACTGGCTGTGGAAATGCTGGCCCCGCCCGTCCCAGCGCGCCGAGGCGAAGACCAGCGCCGGCAGGGCGAGGACGGCGGTCAGGAGCAGCATCAGCGCTGACAGCCGGTCAACCACCAGCACGATGGCGAAGGGCGGCGCCCAGTTGCCGAGGAGGTAGGTCGCGACGCCCGCCTGACCCGGCGGGTCGTTGGCGACGCCGACGAGCTGGACCGCGACGATGAGCAGCGCGAGGCTGGAAACGAGGCTGATGATGCGCTTGGTCCGGTGCTGTCCGCTCTTGTAGAACAGCATCAGCGCCCCGGCGAACAGCGGGATCAGAATCGGCGCGACAAGGAGATGCTCGGGCTTCACTGATCGCTTTCCTTGCCATCGACATGGTCGGTGCCGGTGAGGCCGCGCGCCGCGATCAGCACGACGAGAAAGAGCGCGGTGGTGGCGAAGCTGATGACGATGGCGGTCAGCACCAGCGCCTGCGGCACCGGGTCGCCATAGGCCGAGGCGGGAAGTCCGGGCGACAGGATCGGCGCCGCCCCGACCCGCGGCCGGGCCATCGAGAAGATGAAGAGATTGACGCCATAGGACAGCAGCGCGAGCCCGATGATCACCTGGAAGGTGCGCGGCCGCAGGATCAGCCAGACGCCGCAGGCGACGAGCACACCGATGGCGAGCGACAGGACGATGGCCATCAGCCCGTCCCCCCGACGCCGCCGCCGGCTTCCGCGCCCGCGGCCGGGGTTTCCGGCGGATCCTGCGCCTTCTTGCGCGCGGCGCGCAGCGACTGGTGCGCGAGGGCCAGCAGCACCAGCACCGTGGCGCCGACGACGAGCGAATAGATGCCCGCGTCGAAGATCAGCGCGGTCGCCGCCGGCACCTTGCCGATATAGGGCAGCTCGACATACTGGGCATGCGCGGTCAGGAACGGATAGCCGAAGAGCCAGGATCCGGCGCCGGTCAGCGCCGCGACCATCAGCCCGAAACCGATCCAGCGCACCGGCAGGATGCGCAGCCGATCCTCGACAGTGACCACGTCGGTGGCGAGATATTGCAGCAGGAAGGCGATGGCGAGCACCACCCCGCCGGCGAAGCCGCCGCCCGGCAGGTCGTGACCGCGGAAGAAGAGATGCAGCGACAAGAGGATGATCGGCGCGAACATCCACTGCATGATCACCGACGGCACGTGGAGATAGTCGCGCAGCGTATCACCGCGATCCCGCCCCTCGGACGCCTCGTCGAACTTGTTCTGCAGCAATTGCTGCTCGGGCGGTTCGTCCGCCTCGGCCGCGGGGCGAAACCGCCGCAACAGGGCGAAGACCGTCAGCGCGACAATGGCGAGGACGGTGATCTCGCCGAACGTGTCGAAGGCACGGAAATCGACGAGGATCACATTGACCACGTTGGTTCCACCGCCCTCGACATAGGCGTTCTCAAGGAAATAGGTGGCGATCCGCGGGTCGATCGACTGGCTCATGATCGCATAGGAAATGGCGGCCAGCCCGGCGCCGCAGGCGATGGCGAGCACGAGATCACGGGCGCGGCGCAACCGCGCGGTGACGGCGAGATCGCCCGGAATTTCCTCGAGCCGCTTCGGCAGCCATCGCAGTCCGAGCAGCAGCAGGACGGTGGTGACGACCTCGACCACCAGCTGGGTCACCGCGAGATCGGGTGCCGAGAGCCAGGCGAAGCTGACGCAGGTGACGAGGCCGGCGCCGCCGACCATGAGCAGCGCGGCGAAGCGATGGTACTTCGCCTGCCAGGCGGCGGTGATCGCGCAGGCGCCGCCGAGCAGCCAGAGGATGGCAAAGACCGGATCGAACGGGGCGCCCCCCGCCTCCGGCGCCGGCCAGCGCGTCCCGGCGAGGGTGGCAAGGCCGACCGCGAAGGCCAGAAGGACCAGCAGGCGCAGCTGTGGTTGCAACCGTTCGGTGCCAAGATGGCGAAAGGCGGTGCGCGCCCAGCGCCAGGAGACGGTCACGAGGACGCGGTCGAAGATCCGCCGGCCCTGGATGCCGCGCAGCAGCGGCGGGCCTTCCTTGCCGGCGGCGATCGCCCGGCGCAGCAAGAAGAAGCCGACCGAGCCCGCGGCGAGGGCCAGAACGCTCATCACCAGCGGCGCGTTGATCCCGTGCCAGAGTGCGAGGCTGTATTCCGGCGTCGCCGTGCCCAGCACCGAGTGGGCGGCCATCTGGAGGAACGGGCCGACGGTATAGGCCGGCAGGATACCGACGATCAGGCAGACGACGACGAGGATCTCGACGGGAAAGCGCATCCAGCGCGGCGGTTCGTGCGGCGTGCGCGGCAGGTCGGTGGCGACCGGTCCGAAGAAGACGCTGACGATGAAACGCAGCGAATAGGCGACGCCGATCGCACTCGCCGCGAAGGCGATCCATGGCATCGCGGAGTCGAGCGCGTGGGCGTAGTTCCTCTCGACCGTGGCGGCGAAGAACATCTCCTTGGAGAGAAAACCGTTCAGCAGCGGCACGCCCGCCATCGCGGCCGAGGCGACGATGGCGAGCCGCGTGGTGATCGGCATGGCGCGGCGCAGACCGCCGAGCCGGCGCATGTCGCGGGTGCCGGTCTCATGCTCGATGATGCCCGCCGCCATGAAGAGCGAGGCCTTGAAGATGGCGTGGTTCAGGATGTGGAAGATCGCCGCGACGATGGCGAGCGGCGTCGCAATGCCGATCAGCGTGGTGATGAGCCCGAGATGGCTGATCGTCGAATAGGCGAGCAGCCCCTTCAGATCGTGCTGGAACAGCGCGAAGGTCGCGCCGAGCAGCAGGGTGGCGATCCCGACCCAGCCGACGATCAGGAACCAGAGGTCGGTACCGGCCATCGCCGGCGAGACGCGGATCAAGAGGAACACGCCCGCCTTCACCATGGTCGCCGAATGCAGGAAGGCCGAGACCGGAGTCGGCGCGGTCATGGCACTCGGCAGCCAGAAATGGAACGGCACCTGCGCCGACTTGGTGAAGGCGCCGAGCAGCACGAGGATCAGCGCCGGCGGATAGAGCGCATGGTTCCGGATCACGTCCGCCGAGGCGAGGACGACATCGAGATCGTAACTTCCCGCCATATGGCCGATGAGCAGGAGGCCGGCCAGCAGGCAGAGCCCGCCACTGCCAGTGACGATCAGCGCCATGCGCGCGGAGTCGCGCGCCACCGGCAGGTGGTGCCAGTAGGCGATCAGCAGGAACGAGGTGACGCTGGTCAGTTCCCAGAACACGAAGAGCAGCATCAGGTTGCCGGAGACGACGATGCCGCTCATCGAGCCGAGAAAGGCGAGGAAACAGGCATAGAACCGCGCCGCCGGATCCTTCGGCGACATGTAGTAGCGGGCATAGATCACGACCAGCAGCGCGATCGCCATGATGAGCGCGAGGAACACCCAGGCGAGGCCGTCGATGCGGAACGTCAGGTCGAGCCCGATGCTCGGCGCCCAGGACACGCTGGCGTGGATGACCCGGCCCGCGGCCACCGCCGGGAACAGCGCGGCGAGGATCAGTAGGCCGGCGACGGCGACGAGCCCGGCGAGCCAGGCTTCGCCGTCGCGGATCTGCGACGGCGCGCCGGCGGCGGCGAGGCAGCCGAGAAACGGCAGCAGCGGAAGGATCAGAAGAAGATTCTGCTCGACCATGGGCTCGCGTGGGACAGAAGGCGCGGTCAGCGCGCGGCGGGGGCTCCTTGGCTATCCCCCGAACCCGGGTCCGGGGTCAACGCCAATGTCCCCCCGGGTTCGTCAGCGGGCGGCGCTGTCGAGCCAGATTGTCACCGGGCCATCGTTGACGAGGGCGACGGCCATGTCCGCGCCGAAGCGACCGGTCGCCACCGGTACGCCCAGCGTCCCGAGCCGCGCGGCGAAGAGCTCGTAGAGCCGATGCCCCTCCTCGGGCGGCGCGGCGCTGGAGAAGCCGGGGCGGTTGCCGCGGGTCTCGGCGGCGAGGGTGAACTGGCTGACCACCAGCGCCGCGCCGCCGACATCGCCCAGCGCCCGGTTCATGCGGCCGGCCTCGTCGCGAAAGACGCGGAGCGCCGCGGTCTTGCGGGCGAGCCAGTCGCAGTCCGCGTCGGCGTCGCCCCGCATGGCGCAGACGAAGACGACGAGGCCGACGCCGATCTCGGCGATCCGTTCGCCCTCCACCGTGACGCTGGCACGCGCCGCGCGCTGGATCAGGGCGCGCATCGCGCCATGAAAAGCTGAAGCATCGGTCCCTCCGCCGAGGGAGTCTAGGCGGCGGGGCCGAGAGGGGCAAGTCAGGCCCTGCTCTACGACAAAAGGCGGAGGCCGCGCGGCTGTTCTTCGCCCCGCCGTTCCGCGATACTCGGTGGTCTGGAAAGGCGCGGCGGAGAACGCGGATGGGGGAAATGGCCACGGAATTCGGCCCGTCGGAGCCTGGCGCATCGGCGGAGGCGCCCGCGCTCGTCGCGCTGCTCGCCGGGCTGCGCGCCGGGCTCGTCGGTCGCGGCGCGCTGGTCGAGCGGCTGATGATCGGCTTGCTGACCGGTGGCCATCTGCTGCTGGAAGGGCCGCCGGGGCTGGCCAAGACACGCGCGGTCAAGCTGGTGGCCGAGGGGCTCGACGTGAGTTTCGCCCGCGTCCAGTGCACGCCCGACCTGATGCCGGCCGACCTCACCGGAACGCTGGTGCTGAAACCCGACCGCGGCGCCTTTGAATTCGTCGCGGGTCCGGTGTTCCACTCGCTTGTGCTGGTCGACGAGATCAACCGCGCACCGCCCAAGGTGCAATCGGCGCTGCTCGAGGCGATGGCCGAGCATCAGGTCACGGTCGGCGGTGCGACGCGCGCCCTGCCGGACCCGTTCATGGTGATCGCGACGCAGAATTCGATCGAGCACGAAGGTACCTTCCCGCTGCCCGAGGCGCAGCTCGACCGGTTCCTGATGCATGTGCTGCTCACCTATCCCGACGCCGGGGACGAGCGGCTAATCCTCGAGCTGGTCGAGACCGAGGAGCGGGCGCCGGCGGGGCCGCCGCCGGCGCGGCTGGCGGCGGCGGCGCTGCTCGCGGCGCGCGCGCGGGTGCGCGCGGTGCATCTCGCGCCGGCGCTGAAGGACTATATCGTCCGGCTGGTCACCGCGACGCGCGACGCGACTGTCGCGCCGGAGGTGCGCGAGGCGATCGCGCATCCGGTCTCGCCACGCGGGACGCTGGCGCTGGCGGCCACGGCGCGGGCGCGGGCCTATCTCGACGGCCGGGCCTACGCGGTGCCCGAGGACGTGGCGGCGCTGGCGCCGGACGTTCTCGCGCATCGGCTGGTTCCGACCTGGCGCGCGGCGGCGGACGGCGTCACCGCCCGCGACCTCGTGGCGCGGCTTCTCGACATCGTGCGGCCGCTATGAACGCGCCGGCCGAGATCCTTGACGATCCGCTGCGCGTGACGGCGGAAGGCTTGCTCGGCTTGCGCCGCCACCTGCGCCCGCCGTTCGGCGGCGCCTGGCACCCGGACCAGCGGCCGGCGGGCTTTCCTGGCCGGCGCAAGGGGGCGGGACTGGAGACGGTCGATGTGCGGGTCTTCGTCGAGGGCGACGACGTGCGCCATCTCGACCGCAATGTCAGCGCCCGGACCGGCGTGCCGCATGTGCGCCGCTTTCGCGAGGAGCGCGGCGCGACGCTGATCCTGATCGCCGATTTCCGCCGACCGATGCTCTGGGGCACCCGGCGTGCCACGCGGTCGGTCGCGGCGGCCGAGGCGCTCGCGCTTGGCGGCTGGCGCGCGGTCGAGGCCGGCGGGCGGGTCGGGCTCTATGCCTTCGGCGGCGGCGAGACGCGCTATGTAGCGCCCCGCGCCCGGATCTCGGGCATGGCGGCCGTCGCCGGCGGCCTCGCGGCGGCGCACACGGACGCACTCCGGGGTGGGACGGATCCCGCGCTCGACGCCGCGCTGGAGGAAGCGGCGCGGCTGGCCCCGGTCGGGGCGACGCTGTTGCTCGCCAGCGCGCTCGACGCGCCGGGACCGGATTTCGCACGGCTCGCCGGGGCGTTGGCGCGCTATGGGCGGCTGCGGGTGGCCCTGGTGCGGGATGCGTTCGAGACCGCGCCGCCCTCGGGCGGCTACGCCTATGCCGAGGATGGCGGCGCGCCCCGCTGGGCGCGGGTCGATGGACCGCCAATGCCCGACGAACGGATGACGCTCCTCGATCGGCTGGGTATCGCGGTGATTCCGATCGACGTGGCCGCGGGACCGGCCGCGGCGGCGCGGGCGTGGGACCGGTTCGATGGTGGGCCATCTGGTGGACCCGGCCGCTGACCTCGCCCAACTGCTGCGCCCGGTGCGCTGGCCGGTTCCGACCGAGGCCGAGGCGTTGGCCGACGGCGCGCTGGCCTTCGGGCTCGGCCTTCTCGCCGCGCTCGCGGTCTATGGCCTGCTCCGCCTGTTTCTCGCCCGTCGCGCGGCGCCCGGCGCGGCGATGCTCGCTGAACTCGCCGCGTCGCGCGGGCTCGCCCCGGCCGAGCGGCTGCTCGCCCAGGCGCGGATCGCCGGCCGGCTGCGATGCGCGGCGGAGATACGCGGACGGCTGAAGGCGGCTCTGTACCTGCCCGAGTCGGGGATCGACCTCGCGGAAACGGACGCGGCGCTCGACGCGGCGATCCGGGCCGCGCCGAGCCGGAGGGCGGCCTGATGTGGTCGCTCGCGGCCCCGGCGGCGCTGCTGCTGCTGCCCCTGCCGATCGTCACGCGGCGGCTGCTGTCGCCCGCGCCGGCGGCGACCGACGCGCTGATCGTGCCGCCGACCGTCGCCGCGCGGCTTGCGAGAGGCGCGCCGTCGCGGCTGAGCGGCGAGGCGCGGCGCATTTTGCCGGCGCTGCTCTGGATCGCGCTGGTGCTGGCGCTCGCCGGACCGCAGCGACTGGCGACCACCGCCGCCCTGCCCGCCTCGGGTCGCGACATCGTGCTGGTACTCGACCTCTCCGGCAGCATGTCGATCGAGGATTTCGAGCTCGACGGCGCGCCGGCCCAGCGGCTCGACGCGGTGAAGCGGGTGGCGGCGCGCTTTGCCCGGAACCGCGAAGGCGACCGGCTCGGCCTCGTCATCTTCGGCGAGGACGCCTATTTCGCGACGCCGATGACCTATGATACCGAGGCGGTCGCCCGCGCGATCGAGGAGGCGACGATCGGCATCTCCGGCCGCTCGACCGCGATCAGCGACGGCCTCGGCCTCGCGCTGAAGCGGCTGCGCGACAGTCCGGCGACCTCGCGGATCGTCGTGCTGCTGTCGGACGGGCGCGACACCAGCGGCACGGTGGAGCCGGTCGGGGCCGCGGGGCTGGCGGAACAGCTGGGGATTCGGGTGCACAGCATCGCCATGGGCGTGACCGCGATCGAGATCGGAAGAGCACACGTCTGAACTCCAGTCACGCCAATGTATCTC
>NZ_CALAGI010000026.1 GCF_937891315.1 uncultured Amaricoccus sp.
GGCTGCTACGCCTGTCACAGCCAGATGATCCGCGCGCTGCGCGACGAGGTGGACCGCTACGGCCACTACAGCCTGGCGGCGGAATCGATGTATGATCATCCGTTCCAGTGGGGTTCCAAGCGCACCGGACCGGATCTCGCCCGGGTCGGCGGGCGCTACAGCGACGACTGGCACGTCGCGCATATGCATAACCCGCGCGACCTGGTGCCCGAATCGGTGATGCCGGCCTATCCGTGGCTCGCCGAGACGCCGATCGGCCCGAACCGGATCGCCGACGTGATGCGCGCCAACCGCGCGACCGGTGTCCCCTATACCGACGAGATGATCGCCACCGCGCAGGCCGACTTCCGCGCCCAGGCCGATCCCGACAATGGCGACGTCGAGGCGCTGCTTGCCCATTATCCGAAGGCGGTGGCGCGGAACTTCGACGGCAATCCGCGGATCACCGAACTCGACGCGCTGATCGCCTATCTGCAGATGCTCGGCACGCTGGTCGATTTCTCCACCTTCGAACCCGACGCGAGCCGTTGAGGTCCAGATGGAACAATATTCCTTCCTTCGACACCTCGCCGACAGCTGGGCCCTCCTCGCCCTGTTCTTGTTCTTCATCGGCGTAGTGGCCTGGGTCTGGCGGCCCGGCTCGAAGCAGGTCCATGACGAGATCGCCAGTTCGATCTTCCGCAACGAAGACAAGCCCAAGGGAGACGCCGATGGCCACTAAGCGCGAAGTCGACGCTGCCACCCAGACCGAAACCACCGGACACGAGTGGGACGGCATCCGCGAGCTTGACACGCCGATGCCGCGCTGGTGGCTGTTGGCGTTCTACGCCACGATCGTCTGGGGCGTCGTCTATGTGATCCTGTTCCCGGCCTGGCCGCTGGTGCATGGCGCGACCGCGGGTGTGCTGGGCTATTCCAGCCGGGGAGATGTCGCACGCGAACTCGCGGCGGTGGCCGAGGCCAACGCGCCGCGGGACGCCGCGCTGATGGCGGCGGATTTCGATCAGATCAAGGCCGACCCCGACCTCCTCGCCTATGCGACGGCCGGCGGCGCCGCGGTGTTCCGCACCAACTGCCAGCAGTGCCACGGCGCGGGCGGGGGCGGCGTCTCGGGCCTCTATCCCAACCTCGTCGACGACGACTGGCTCTGGGGCGGCACGCTGGCCGAGATCGAGCAGACCGTGACCCACGGCATTCGCTATGAGGACGATCCCGACACCCGTTTCAGCCAG
Organism: uncultured Amaricoccus sp.; assembly: GCF_937891315.1. Lineage (GTDB taxonomy): Bacteria > Pseudomonadota > Alphaproteobacteria > Rhodobacterales > Rhodobacteraceae > Amaricoccus. The sequence goes on from NZ_CALAGI010000026.1 coordinate 1,233, forward strand.
ATGCCGGCCTTCGGCGAGATGCTCGAGCCGGCGCAGATCGATGATCTGATGCAATACGTGCTCTCGCTCTCGGGCAGCGAGCACGATGCGACGATGGCCGCCGCCGGTGCGCCGCTGTTCCAGGAAAACTGCTCCAGCTGCCATGGCGAGGACGGCACGGGCGGCCGCGAGTTCGGCGCCCCGAAACTGACCGATGCGATCTGGCTCTACGGCGGGACGCCCGAAGCGATCCGTCTCACCATCACCAAGGCCCACTTCGGGGTGATGCCGGCGTTCGGCAACCGGCTCAGCCCGTCCGCGATCCGCAAGGCGGCGATCTATGTCAATACCCTCGGCGGCGGCGAATAGCCGGCGCCACTCGGGGCGCCAGCCTTCGCTACCGGTCAGTCGTTCCGGCGGCGCAGCCAGGGCAGGCCGATCCATCGCACCGGCGCCGGACGACGGCGCCGGTGCGAAACCGCCTGATCGCGCGGCTCGAATCCCGAGGCGATCATGAAAGAATTGGCAAGAATGTTCAGCATGGTTTCCTCCTCCGGCTTGTGGCTTCCCAAGCCATGATAATTGGGGTTCCATCGAATTTCGGCGAGTCAGGAAAATATCGGACCTGTAAGAAAACATCTCAGATGGATTGGCAGACCCTCCCGCCGCTGAACAGTCTTCGCGCTTTCGCGGCCGTGGCGGAGCATCGCGGTTTCTCGCAGGCGGGACGGGCGCTCAACGTCAGCCACGCGGCGGTGAGCCAACAGGTGCGGGCGCTGGAGCGCCGGCTCGGCGCCGGTCTCGTGATGCGCGAGGGGCGCGGGCTCACGCTCACTCCGGCCGGGGCGCGGCTGGCCCGGGCGCTCGACAACGCCTTTGGCGAGATCGCGCTCGCCGTCGATGCCCTGACTGGCGCCGATGTCGAGCGGCCGTTGCAGATCACCTGCACCCCGTCCTTCGCGGCCAGCTGGCTGATGCCCCGGATCGCGGACTTCCGCCAGCGGCACCCCGAGGTCGAGCTGATGATCAACCCGACCCCCATGATGGTCGAATTCGTGCCCGGCGGCGTCGATGTCGCGCTGCGCTACGGCGGCGGCGACTGGTCCGGGCTCGCCGTCGAGCCGCTGTTTCCATCCGACATCGCCGTGGTGGCGAGCCGTCGCCTCGTCGGCGACAAGCGCATCGAGGATCCGGCCGATCTTCTCGACTATCCGTGGCTGCAGGAGGCCGGCACCTCCGAGATCAGCACCTGGCTGACCCGGCACGGCGTCACCCCTGACCGCCGGGTCTCGATCACCCACCTGCCCGGCCATCACGCGCTCGAGGCCACGCGCCGGGGCGAGGGCATCTCGGCCGTCGCCAGCGTGTTCGTCGCCGAGGACGTGGCCGCGGGCCGGCTCGTCGTCCTGTTCCAGGACAGCCAGCCGGGCGCGGGCTACTATATCGTGACGCGCCCGGGCGTGATGCGCCCGCCCCTCAAGTCCTTCGTCACCTGGCTGCGCCGGCAGCGCTTGGGCTCGGGGGCCGGACATGCCTGACGCGCACGGGCATCTTCGCCTTTTTCACCGACCAGCGGGAGAACGGAGCGCCGCCGTCCCCCCCAGGCAGGGACGATCAGGATGACACACGCAAATCCGCCCGCGGCTCCCTCACCGCTCTACGCCTCGCGCGAGCCGATCTTCCCGCGCCGGGTCAGCGGCAAGTTCCGCACGCTGAAATGGTGGATCATGGCGGTGACGCTCGGCATCTACTACATCACGCCCTGGCTGCGCTGGGACCGCGGGCCCAATCTGCCCGACCAGGCGGTGCTGATCGACATGGCCAACCGCCGCTTCTATTTCTTCTTCATCGAGATCTGGCCGCAGGAATTCTACTTCGTCGCCGGCCTGCTCATCATGGCTGGACTCGGCCTTTTCCTCTTCACCGCGGCGCTCGGTCGGGTCTGGTGCGGCTATACCTGCCCGCAGACCGTCTGGACCGATCTCTTCATCCTGGTCGAACGCTGGATCGAGGGCGACCGCAACGCCCGGGTGAAGCTCTGGAGCGCGCCGTGGACCGCCGAGAAGATCCGCAAGCGCGCGACCAAATGGACGATCTGGCTCGCCATCGCCGTTGCCACCGGCGGCGCCTGGGTCTTCTATTTCACCGATGCGCCGACGCTGCTCGGCCAGCTCCTCACCTTCTCCGCGCCGCCGATCGCCTATGCCACGATCGGCATCCTGACCGCGACCACCTTCACCTTCGGTGGCTTCATGCGCGAGCAGGTCTGCGTCTACATGTGCCCTTGGCCGCGCATCCAGGCGGCGATGATGGACGAGGAGACCATCACCGTCGCCTATCGTGACTGGCGTGGCGAGCCGCGCGGCAAGCATCGCAAGGGTGCCCAGGCCGACCAGCTGGGCGATTGCATCGACTGCAACGCCTGCGTCAACGTCTGCCCGATGGGGATCGACATCCGCGACGGGCAGCAGATGGCCTGCATCACCTGCGCGCTCTGCATCGACGCCTGCGACGACGTGATGGGGAAGATCGGCACGCCGCGCGGGCTCATCGACTATATCACCCTGAACGAGGGCGAGAAGGAACGCGGCGGCGCCGCGCCGGCGTCGGTCTGGCGCAGCATCTTCCGGCCGCGGGTCCTGCTCTACACCGTGCTCTGGTCGGGGATCGGCATCGGCCTCGTCGCCGCGCTGGTCCTGCGCACCGACATGACACTGTCGATCGAGCCCGTGCGCAACCCGATCAATGTCATCCTGTCCGACGGCGCGATCCGCAACGCCTACGAACTGCGGCTCCGCAACAAGACGGGCTATGACCGCGAGTTCCGCCTTTCGACGGTATCCGAGCCGCCGCTGAAGCTGGAGTTGCAGGGCCAGCCCGGCCTCGCCGTCACCGTGCCCGCCGACAGCACGCTCCGCCAGCGCGTCTATCTCACCAGCGCGCCCGACAGCCCGGCGAACGCGCAATCCCTGCTGCCCGTCGAGATCATCGCGCAGGATCCGGCCGGGCGTCGGGCGTCGGAGGACACCATCTTCCACGGAAGGCAGAATTGAGCATGTCCCATGACACGACGGGTCGCGTTCTGACCGGCCGCGCCGTCCTGTTGATCGCGCTCGGCGCCTTCGCCGTCACGCTCGCAGTCAATCTCCTGCTCGCGTTCACCGCCGTCCGCACATTCTCGGGCCTCGTCGTCGACAACAGCTATGTCGCGAGCCAGCATTTCAACGCGGCGCGCGACGCGCAGCTCGCGCTCGGCTGGACCGTCACCCTGACCGACGATGTCGACGCCGGCGTGCTCCGCCTCGCCTTCACCAATGCATCGGGCGCGATCGTGCGCCCGGCGGCGCTCTCCGTGACGCTCGGCCGGCCGACCACGACGCGGGACGATCAGACCATCGTGCTCGAAGAGACCGTCGGCGGCTATGCCGGCGCCGCGCCGCTCGCGCCCGGCCTCTGGCGCGTCGAGATCGTGGCCACCGCGACGGACGGCACCGCCTTTCACCAGAGCCGCTCGCTGCGGGTGAAGAGCCCTTCATGAGCGACGCCGCCTTTCATTCCTCTGCCATGGCCTGTCCCGCCTGCGCGGCCGCGCCCGAGCCCCTGCCCCGGCCCACCGCCAGCCCCACGCCCGCCACGCTTCGCCGGATCGAGCTGTCGCTGCCCTCGATCCATTGCGCCGCCTGCATCACCGGCGTCGAGACCGCCCTCGTCGCCGAGCCGGGCGTCGCCGCCGCGCGGGTGAACCTGACGCTGCGGCGGGTTTCGGTGACGATCGAGGACGCGCCCGGCGCCGAGGCGCGGATGATCGCCGCGCTGACCGCCCGCGGCTTCGAGGCGCATCCGCTCGACAGCGCGGTGCTGGAGGCGACCCGCGTCGATGCCGAGGGCCGCGACCTTCTCGCCCGGATCGGCGTCGCGGGTTTCGCCTCGATGAATGTCATGCTGCTGTCGGTCGCGGTCTGGTCCGGCGCCGCCGACGCCACGCGCGACCTCATGCACTGGATCTCGGCCGCGATCACCGTGCCCGCCGTCGCGTTTTCCGCCGCGCCCTTCTTCCGCTCGGCGCTGCGCGCGCTCCGCGCCGGGCGGATGGACATGGACGTGCCGATCTCGCTCGCCATCCTGATGGCGCTCGCCACCAGCCTGTGGGAGACCATGCTCTCCGGCCGGCAGGCCTTCTACGAGGCGGCGATCATGCTGACCTTCTTCCTGCTGGTCGGCCGCTATCTCGCCCATCTCACCCGCGCCCATGCCCGCTCGGCGGCGGCGGAGCTCGCGGCGCTCGAGGTCAGGGTCGCCGACCGCGTGCTGCCGGACGGAGGGCGCGAAACCGTTCCGCTCGACGCGCTGCGCGATGGTGATCTGGTCGCGGTGGCCCCCGGCGGCCGGGTGCCGGTCGATGGTACCGTCGCCGAGGGGCGCTCCGAGATCGACCCATCGCTGCTGACCGGCGAGACGCTGCCGCTCGCCGCGGTGCCCGGCGCCACGATGCGCGCCGGCATGTTGAACCTCACCGGCCCGCTGATCCTGCGCGCCGAGCAGCTCGGCGAGGAGAGCCTGCTGCGCCAGATCGGCCGGCTGGTCGAGGCGGCGGAGCGGAGCCGCGGCCGCTATGCCACGCTCGCCGAACGCGCCGCCCGCGCCTATGCGCCGCTGGTGCTCGGGCTGGCCCTCGCGGCCCTTGCCTGGTGGGGCCTCACCACAGGCGACTGGCGTCTCGCGATGAACATCGCCGCCGCCGTGCTGATCATCACCTGCCCCTGCGGCCTCGGCCTCGCCGTGCCGGCGGTGCTGACCGCCGCCTCCGGCCGACTGTTCCGCGACGGCGTGCTGCTGAAGGACGGCACCGCGCTCGAAAAGCTCGCCCGGATCGACATCGTGGTCTTCGACAAGACCGGCACGCTCACCACCGGCCATCCGGTGCTGACCAACGCCGGTGACCTGCCGCCCCGCGCCTTCGCCGTGGCCGCGGCCCTCGCCCAGGATAGCGCGCATCCCCTGTCCCGCGCGATCCGCGCCGCCGCCCGGTCCGCGCGCCCGCGCCCGAGCGCTGTCTCCGAGATCACGGAGGTGCCGGGATTCGGCACCGAGGGTCGGCTCGGCGGCCTGCCGGTCCGGCTCGGCCGCGCCGAATGGGTCGGCGCGACCGGCGAGCTGGACGTGACCGCCGCCTGGCTGCGCATCGGAACCGAGGCACCCGTGCCCTTCACCTTCGAGGACGAGATCCGCCCCGAGGCCGCCGCGACCGTCGCCGCCCTGCGCGACGGCGGCCTCGAGGTCATGCTGCTCTCCGGCGACACCGAACGCCCGGTCGCGGCGCTGGCGGACCGGCTCGGCATAGAGACCTGGATCGCCCGCGCGACGCCGGCCGGGAAGGTCGCCCATCTCGACGCGCTCCGCGCCGCCGGCCGCCGGGCGCTGATGGTCGGCGACGGCCTCAACGACGCGGCGGCGCTGGCCGCCGCCCATGTCTCGATGTCGCCCGCCTCCGCCGTCGATGCCAGCCGCGCCGCCGCCGATTTCATCATCACCGGCGACGGAATCGACCGCGTGCTCACGAGCTGGCGGTTGGCCCGTCTGGCCCGGCGCCGGATCCTCGAGAATTTCGTCTTCGCCTTCGGCTACAATGTGATCACCGTGCCGGTCGCCTTCGCCGGCCTCGTGACCCCGCTGTTCGCCGCGATCGCCATGTCGGGCAGCTCCCTCGCCGTCTGCCTCAACGCGCTGCGCCTGCGCGACCGGACCGATCGGCCGCGATGAGCATCCTCACCCTGCTGATCCCGGCCTCGCTGTTTCTCGGCTTCCTGTCGCTCGGGGCCTTCCTCTGGATGCTGCGCCACGACCAGTTCGAGGATCCGAAGGGTCAGGCCGAACGCATCCTGTCCGACCGGTACGACGACGAGCCCGCGCCCGACGTCCAGCCGGGGGGCGCATCCCGGAAGCCCGCGGCCTCCGACGAGACCGCCCGTTCCTAAGCCGTCGTGCCTCGGCCCCGGCGTCCGGGCGCGATTCCAAGGGCCGCGTCGCTCCGAGACGTCCTGACCAAGCCGCCCGGAGCACGGGAATTGCGCGGAGCCGCCTGGCGCGGACGACGGGCGCCCTCCCACTTTGGCATCGGAGGGAGGCGCCGGCGCCGGCGGGACGGACATTGCCATCGGCCGCGCCGCCGCGGTCGCAATCCGCTTGACGCCCCCCATCACCGCACATAAAAGGCCCCGGTGACGCGGACCTTCGGTCTGGTCACGCGATGCGCGGTTGTAGCTCAGTCGGTTAGAGTGCCGGCCTGTCACGCCGGAGGTCGCGGGTTCGAGCCCCGTCAACCGCGCCATCATTTCAAAGGCTTGACCGGAATCACTCCGGCCAGTTTCAACTCTCCCGGGCGGAGAGTTTCAACTTTTGCCCCGACTTGTTCTCCCGGATGCGCCTCCGCCCCCGCTTCCGCGCCTCGTCCGCCAGCTCGACGGCGAGCAGCGGGCGTCGGATGCTCCGCGCCGGGAGGTCACCCTCGATCGGCGTCGGTCCGAACGGGCGAAGGAGGCGCGGGATTTCATTGATGCCGACGTTCAGCCAGTCAGCGAACTCGCTCCGGCTCGGCAGGCCGGGCGTCGCGGGCATGGTCTGTCGGGTTGGCGCGTGCATGGTCGGTCCTCCGTCGCGGAGGACATGGGGCCGTCGACAATCGCCCGGAAATCACGACAATGCCGGTTCGGGCGCGAATCCGTCCGGCCGCCGAGGGATCTCGAGCCGGTCGCCGATATCAGGCGGCGCGCCGGGGGCGTCGGCGCCAGGCCGATGGGCCAAGGGCAGGAATGATCGGTATGTGGATCACCGTGGGCGAAAACGACGACCTTATTTTGAAGGAGATTGAGGGTCAAACCGACCGCGCCGCTGCCCTGATTGCCCAATCCTACCTCGAGGATCGCCTCGTATTGGCGATCAAGGCGCGACTCATTTGCGATGACGTCGTTCTGAGACGTGTCTTCACGGGTGCCGGGCCGGCGGCCTCATTCTCCGCTCGAATTGATCTAGGTCTACTATTGGGTATCTATCGTTCTGAAATACACAAGCTCCTAACTCAGATAAAAGACATTCGGAACACATTTGCTCACAAAGCGGAACCCCTGAGTTTTGAAACGGCGACGATAAGAGATCGTTGCAATAATCTGGATGTGGAGCGCGCGGGAACGTTCGTAACCAAGGACGGGGAGAGCGAAACATTCGACGTATCGCCGTCCGGCAATCCGCGTCTCGCGTTCTTGAACGCGATCAAGTTCCTGCTTTTCATATGCGATAGGGAGCTAAGGCTGCATCCACCTCGGAAGCCGGCACCACCGGTCGTGACGTTGTGGCGAGGGTCGTCGCCAGCACCGTAGCGACCAACGGGTCCTCCGGCTCGGCTCGGTTGTTCCGACAGCGGGGGAACGCCGTGCTTGCCGGACCAGGACGAGGGAAAAGCCGCCCTTGTCCATGGTGGCCCGGAAGGGCGGAGAGGGTGAGGGCGACGTGTTCCGGGGGGTGCCTTGGCGGCGGGAAGGGGCGGCGTGGCCGGTCGAGTCCGGCCGGGGATCACTCGAAGAGCGATGCCTCGGCCCCGCGGCCGGTCATCAGATTGTACATGTGCTCGTTCCAGTATGGCGTCCAGCACACGAGGGCGCGGCCGCTGCCGCCATAGACGCGCAGCCGGCGCTGGCCCGAGATGAGGTTGCGCGGGAAGCGGGCCGAGCGCTGCGAGGAGAAGCGGAGGCCGAGCGTGCGGCCGAGCACGAGGCGGCCCTGCGCCCGGAGCTCGCCCGCCTCGATCGGAACCGTCTCCACCGGGCCCGGAGCGTCGATGGCGACGCGGCCATGGCCGCTGACGGTGGTCTTCCAGGTGAGGAACCCGTCCCCGGCCCAGAGGCTCTGGAAGGCGGGTTCGCGGTGGAGGCCGAGTTCCACCCCGCCCTCGGACGCGAGATAGACGCCGGGCTCGAGGATCCAGGTCTCGCCCGGCGCCACGGTCATCACATGGTAGCCGCCGAGGGAGGGTTGCAGCAGGATCGAGCCGGTGCCGGTATAGTACGGTCGCACCCGTGCCTCGCTGGTGAAGATCGAGCGGAAGACGTCGCGCACCCCCGGCAGCCTCGGCGTGAGCGTGATGTTGCCGCGCATGTTCGACATGGCGCCCCGGCGCGCGCGCACGGTCTCGTCGTCGATATCGATGCGGACCTGCCGCATCCCCTCGATCTCGCGCACGGAGAAGTCAGCCACGGCGGGGGCCTCGCGTCGGTTCGGGGGAGCGGCCCGTGATCATGCCCGTCATCATATGGGCTCGTCCCAGACCATGGTCCGGTCCCAGAGCAGCCGCAGCGGCTCCGGCCCGAGGCCGCTGTTGCCGCGCAACGGGTCGTCCAGGGCCACGATGACGAAGAGAATCACCGCGAGGAAGAAGGCGGTGATCGAGCCGAGAAAGAACTGCATCACCGGCCGCATCCTGAGCATGACCAGCAGCAGCAGGTTGATGGCCGCCCCCACGAGAACCGCGTACCAGAGCACGTTCGGGATTTCGGTGATGACCCCGGTCAGCCGCCCCTGGCGCGCCTCCGCGAAGCCCTGAAAGGCGGCGATGGTCTGGGCATGGACGATCTCCTCGCCGGTGCTGCCCGGTTCGAAGGTGGCCAGACGCTGGCGCATGGCGTTGACCCGGTTGGCGCCGCCGTTCAGGAACTCGCCTTTCCGGTGCGCCGGCCAGTCGCGATAGACGGTGAAGAGCAGGTAATCCCGCATCATCGCCTTCATGTCGGAGCGAATCGGCTCGGGATAACTCGACATGTCGGCATAGAGCGCGCCGAGGCTGGTCGCTTCGCTCAGGATCGCCTGCTTCACCTCGGAATTGTTCTGGTAGGCGGAGACCGTGAGCAGGCCGAGCAGCAGGCCGTAAAAGAGGCTGAAGCCCGCCGTCCCGTAGCCGACGGCCTCGTTCAGGTCCGGGGGCGCGCCCATGAGCAGCCGCAGGATCGGCTTCAGGACGAGGATGCCGAGGAAGACGGCGCCGACCGCGATCAGGGCGAAATAGATCGCCAGATCCCGGGTCGGTATGTCGTAGACGAAATTCGGCATTCCCGTGACCCCGAGCGCGTGCCACCAACGCTTGATCGAACCATAGACCGAAGGGCAGGCCCGGAGGGAAGAAGAATCTTCTTGGCCGCCGGGAAGCGCGGTGCTCTAGATCCGCCCAATCGACCCTCGGGGAACATCCAGATGCTGCGCGCGCTTGCGATCCTTGCCGCCGTCTTCGCCGGTCCTGTCCATGCCCAGGGCCTGAACCTCTTCAGCCTGGGGTCGGGCGAGGTGGGAGGCAGCTACTTCGCGGCGGCCAGCGCCATCTGCGAGTCGGTCAACCGCGCCCACCGCGGCGTTCTGCGCTGCAGCCCGGAAGCGACGCCGGGGTCGCGCTACAACATCGAGGCGCTGCGGACCGGGCAGCTCGATTTCGCCATGGTTCAGTCGGACTGGCAGGCGGCGGTCTTCCTGGGCAAGGGGCAATACGCCGCGCAAGGGCCGATGACCGACCTGCGCAGCGTGATGTCGCTCTACCCGGAGGCCCTGACGGTGCTGGCCAGGCGCGACGCCGGCATTGCCTCGCTCACCGACCTGACCGGCAAGCGGGTCGATGTCGGGCCGCCGGCGTCGGGCCGCCGGGCCACGGTGCTGCGCATCCTCGAGAAGCTCGGCGAGAACACCGATTCCTTCGGCCGCGTCTTCGAGCTGCCGACGGGCGGCGCGATTTCCGAACTCTGCGCCGGACGCCTCGATGCGACGCTGCTCATCGTCGGGCATCCGAACAGCGCCGTGGCGAAGGCCCTGGCCGACTGCGACGCGGAACTGCTGCCGATGGCGGGGCCGGCGGTGGAGGCGGCGCTGGACGGCAACACCGAATACGTGCCCTTCACGATCCCGATGGCGACCTACCCCCAGCTTTCCGCGGACCTGCCGACCTGGTCGGTCATCGCCACCGTCGTCACCCGGGCCGACATGGACGCGGATCTGGTCCGGGCGCTGGTGGCTTCCACCCTCGACACCTTGCGTCCGCTGGCCATGCGCGCGCCGGTCCTCGGCGCCCTCGACCCCGTTCTCATGCGCTCGCAGGGGCTGTCGGCCCCGCTCCATCCGGGCGCCGCCGCCGCCTTCAGCGCGTTCCTGGCCGCTGCCCCGAAGCCGTGAACCATCGACGAACTCCGTCGGGCCGGTCCGCTCCACCCGACCGGGCCCCCGTCCGGCGCATGTCCCGCGGCCGCCGCCTGTCTCCGGGGAACATGCCCGGAGGCTTCAGTGGGCGGCGACGCCGAGCCGGCGCATGCGCCGGTGCACGGTCGAGCGATCGACCTTGAGCTGGCGGGCGGCTTCCGACACGTTGCCGCGGCAGCGCGCCAGCACGGCGCGCAGCGCTTCCGCCTCGCCGTCGTCGCTTCGCGGACGCCCGGACTCGTCGGGCAGATCGTCCCGCTCGACCGTCTCGCCATCGCCGAGCGCGGTCGCGACGGCGAGTGTGTTGCCAAGCTCGCGCAGGTTGCCAGGCCAGCGCCGGCCGCGCAGCGCCGCCCGCGCTTCCGGGGTCAGCCGCGCCCGGCCGGCGAGGAGGCGGTCGACCAGCCAGTCGAAGTCCCGCCGCTCGCGCAGCGGCGGCAGAGACAGGACCGCCGCCGACAGCCGGTAGAAGAGATCCTCGCGCAACCCGCGCGCCGCGACCAGCGCCGGCAGGTCGCGATGCGTGGCCGAGATCACCCGCACGTCGATGCGTCGCGCCCGAGCGGCGCCGACCGGCGTCACCTCGCCCTCGGCGAGCACCCGCAGCAGGCGCGCCTGGAGCGTGAGCGGCATGTCGCCGATCTCGTCAAGGAAGAGTGTGCCGCCGTCAGCCTCCTCGACCAGTCCCTTGCGGCCGCGCGGCGCCGCGCCGGTGAAGGCCCCGGCGGCGTGGCCGAAGAGTTCGACCTCGATCAGGCTCTCGGGGATCGCCGCGCAATTGACCGCGACCAGGGGGCCGCGGCGACCGCTCGCCTCGTGCAGCGCCCGGGCGAGGAACTCCTTGCCGGTGCCGGTCTCGCCCTGGATCAGGATCGGCAGCGCCGTCGGCGCGAGCCTGGCGGCTTTGGCCTGCAGCGCGACGATCCGCGGGTCGTCAGCTCCGAGACGCGCCAGCGCCCCCGTCGCCGGGAGCCCGGGCGACGGCAGGCGGCGGGCGCGGCGCAACTGCGGCTCGATGGCATGGGCGAACAGCCGGTTGCCGTCGCGGGCCACCACCAGCCGGTCGCGGGTCGGCCGCTTGCGGGTCAGCTCGCCGAGATCATCGACGCTGAGGTCAAGGAAGCGCCCGAGCGGCTGGCCGATGATCCGCTCCGGCTTGCGCCAGCTGAGACCGGCGGCGCGCGCGAGGATCTTGGCGCCGCCGTGGGTCATGCCGATCACCCGCCCCGACCCGTCGAGCGAGATCGCCGCCTCGGGGTCCACGTCAAGGAAGTCGGGCGATCGGGAGAAGCGCAGCACCCATTCGTGCCGGGTCTGCGCCATCAGGTTGGCAAGCTCGATTCGGCGCACCGTGGCCGCGACCATGTGGAGCGCGAGGTTCTGGCTCGCCTTGGTGATGGGCGAGGACAGGAGCGAGATGTCGAGCACGGCCGCGAACTCGCCGCGCGCGTCGTAGATCGGCGCCGCCGTGCAGGAGAGCGGCGTATGCGTCACGTCGAAATGGTCGGTCTGGTGGATGGTCAGCGGCTCGCCGGTGGCGATGCAGGCGCCGATGGCGCAGGTGCCGGCGCGCGGCTCGGACCATTCCGCCCCGAGATAGAGCCCGGCCTTGCGCAGCCGGTGGTCGAAGTTCGGATCGCCGAGGAACTCCACCGCCACGCCGGACCGGTCGCCGAGCAGGAGTATGTAGTTCTGCCCCGCCATCTGCCCGTAGAGCGCCTCGAGCCCGGATCGGGCGATGGCGATGAGCTCCTCGGATTGCTGGCGATGCGTGCGCAGCTCGCCCTCGGACAGGATGAACGCCTCGCAGGCCCGCGACGGGTCGAGCCGGTGCTCGTTGATGCAGCGCAGCCATGATTGCACGACCCAGGGGTCACGCGTGGAGGCACGGCCCATCGCGACATTCTCGACCTCGCGGATGTGCTCGGCGTCTGCGGCCATTGCGAATATCCCCCCCGGGCTTCAGTGGCGTTTGAGGCGAGCCTAGCACGAGGATCCGCCGCGGAGCAAAGCGTGGCGCATTGTCGCGCCACACCTGTGGCGCGCCGCGCTCCGCCACGCCACGGACGCGCGCGATCTTCCCACGGTTTCAATGCGCCCGCCGCTGGCACGGCAATTGCTTGGCAAGAAAGGCGAGACCGGACAAACAGGAGAAACGGCGATGACGACAGCTCTGAACGGAAGATCGGTGATCGTCACCGGCGCCGGCCGCGGCATCGGCGCCGCGATGGCCAAGGCGGTGGCGGCGGCCGGCGGCCGGCTCACGATCGCCGATATCGACGGCGCCACGGCCAAGGAGGTGGCCGGCGAGATCCGCGCGGCCGGCGGCGAGGCGATCGGCATTCAGGCGGACGTGACCAGCCGCGCCGCGGTCCAGGCAATGATCGCGGCCGCGGTCGAGGCACACGGCCGGCTCGACGTCATCTTCAACAACGCCGGCATCGCCCAGACGCGGCCCTTCCTGTCGATCACCGAGGAGGACTGGCGCCGGGTGATGGACGTGAACGGCCTCGGCGTGCTGATCGGCATGCAGGAGGCGGTCAAGCAGTTCCAGTCCCAGGGAAAGGACGCCACCGGCTTCGGCGGGCGGATCGTCAACACCGCCTCGATCGCCGGCAAGCAGGGCTACGAGCCGCTGGCCCACTACTGCGCGTCGAAGTTCGGGGTCGTCGCCCTGACCCAGGCGGCGGCGCGGGCCTTCGGCAAGGACGGGATCAGCGCCAACGCGATCTGCCCCGGCGTCGTCGCCACCGACATGTGGAAGGTGATCGACAAGGGCTTCAAGGACGAGGGGCTGACGGCGCGCGACGGCGAGGCCTTCGACGGCTTCGCCGCCGGCATTCTTCTCGGCCGCGCCTCGGTCTCGGAGGATCTGGCGGGGGTCGCGGTGTTCCTCGCCTCGCCGGCCTCGGACTACATGACCGGACAGAGCCTCGTCGTCGACGGCGGCATGGTCTTCGTCTGAGCCGCGCCCGACCCGGCCCCCGCCAGAAGGGCCGGGCAGGCAACAAAGACAACTTGGTGGGGGCAATGCGATCAACGACAATCGAAGTGGCGCCCGCGAGGCTGCCAGGCCCGCTTCGGGGGCTCGGCCCGATCCGCCTGTCCAGCTTCGGAACTGGCCCTTCACGCGCATCGCAATGCCCTCGGGCGGCATCCTCGCCCGCCTGTTCCGCGCGGCCGTGACGACCGTGGGCACCGCCTTTCTCGCCAGCCTCGTCGGGTCGGTCTTTTCCGACATGAACGAGGCGCTGACCTATGCCTACATGGGCGCGCGCCGGTCCTTCCTGATCGCGCTGCCCTTCGGTTTCGGCCTGGGCCGCCCCTACCTCCGGGCCGGCCAGAAAACTCCAGGGAGTTGGGAAGATGTCGACTGAAAACGCCACGATGAAGCGCAGCGCGTCGGGAGCCGGCACGATGAAGGCCCTGCGCTTTCACGCCGCCAGGGATCTGCGGGTCGAGGATATCGCCAGGCCCGACCAGCCCGGACCGGGTCAGGTGCTGGTGAAGAACCGCTTCGTCGGCATCTGCGGCACCGACCTGCATGAATATTCCTACGGCCCGATCTTCATTCCGAAGGAGCCGCATCCCTTCACCGGCGCCTTTGGCGTCCAGGTGCTGGGCCATGAGTTCGGCGGCGTGGTCGAAGCGGTCGGCGCGGACGTGACGAGCGTGAAGCCCGGCGACCGGGTGTCGATCCAGCCGCTGGTCATGCCGCGGGCGGGCGACTATTTCGCCGACCGCGGCCTGTTCCATCTGTCGCCGCGGCTGGCGCTGGTCGGCCTCAGCTGGGTTTCGGGCGGCATGGCGGAATATGCGCTGGTCAACGACTACAACGTCGCGCCGGTGCCGGCCGAGCTTTCGGACGAGGAGGCGGCGCTGGTCGAGCCCGCGGCGGTGGCGGTCTATGCCTGCGACCGCGGCGGGGTGACGGCCGGGTCGAGCGTGCTCGTCACCGGCGCCGGGCCGATCGGGGCGCTGACGCTGCTGGCGGCCAGGGCGGCGGGGGCGGCGCAGCTCTTCGTCTCGGACCTCAACGACACCCGTCTCGGCTTCATGAAGGAGATGCTGCCCGAGGTCGTGACGCTGAACCCCAAGCGCGACAATGTCGGCGAGGCGATCCGGGCGCGGACCGAGGGCGGGGTCGGCTGCGACGTGGCGATCGAGTGCGTCGGCAACGAGCACGCGCTCAAGGCGTGCCTCGACGCGGTGCGCAAGCAGGGCGTGGTGGTCCAGACTGGCCTCCATCCCCATGACAACCCGCTCGACTGGTTCAGCGTCACCTTCAAGGACGTCGACATCCGCGGCTCCTGGGCGTATCCCACTCACTACTGGCCGCGAGTCATCCGCATGATCGCCACCGGACTCCTGCCCGCCAGCAAGGTGGTAACCAAGCGCATCCGCCTCGACGATGCCGTCAAGGAGGGCTTCGACGCGCTGCTCGACCCGGCCGGGACCCAGCTGAAGATCCTGATCAGCCTGTCCTGACCCGACCCCGACCCGACCCCGGGCCGCGCCTCGCGGGGCGCGCCCTCCACAACAATGAACGACACGGAGGAATGACGATGCTGGACGAGAGCCCGAGCGTCACGCTCGACACGGTGCTCGCCGACCTGAACGCCGCGCTGGCCGCTGGCGACATCAAGGCGGCGGTGGACCTGTTCCAGGAGGACTGCTACTGGCGCGATCTCGCGTCGATCACCTGGAACCTCAAGACGGTCGAGGGCAAGGCGCAGGTCCGCGACATGCTGACCGCGCAGCTCGGCGCGATGCGGCCCCGCGGCTTCGCCCAGGCGCCCGGCGAGACCGCGACCGGGTCCGGCGACGTCACCGAAGGCTGGATCCGGTTCGAAACCGAGACCGGCCGCGGCGGCGGCCAGATCCGCCTGAAGAACGGCAAGATCTGGACCCTGCTGACCGTGCTGGAGGAGCTGAAGGGCTTCGAGGAGGCCAGGGGCCTGCGCCGCCCGATGGGCGCCGAGCACGGACACGACCGCGACCGCAAGACCTGGAAGGAAAAGCGCGAGGAGGAGGCGGCCCAGCTCGGCTATGCCACGCAACCCTATGTCGTCGTCATCGGCGGCGGACAGGGCGGCATCGGCCTCGGCGCGCGGCTGCGGCAGATGGGCGTGCCGACGATCGTCGTCGACAAGCACCCCCGCCCGGGCGACCAGTGGCGCAACCGCTACAAGTCGCTCTGCCTGCACGATCCGGTCTGGTATGACCACCTGCCCTACATTCCCTTCCCGGAGAACTGGCCGGTCTTCACGCCCAAGGACAAGATCGGCGACTGGCTGGAGTCCTACACCAAGATCATGGAGCTGAACTACTGGAGCTCCACCACCGCGAAGAAGGCCGAATGGGACGAGGCCGCGAAGGAATGGGTCGTCACCGTCGATCGCGACGGCGAGGAGGTCGTGCTGCGCCCGAAGCAGCTGGTGCTCGCCACCGGCATGTCGGGCAAGGCCAGCGTCCCCGTCATCCCCGGCCAGGACATCTTCAAGGGCGAACAGCAGCATTCGAGCCAGCACCCCGGCCCGGACGCCTATGCCGGCAAGAAGGTCGTGGTCATCGGGTCGAACAACTCGGCCCATGACATCTGCGCGGCGCTCTGGGAAGGCGGGGCGGACGTCACCATGCTCCAGCGGTCCTCGACCCATATCGTCCGCTCGGCCAGCCTGATGGACATCGGCCTCGGCGCGCTCTATTCGGAGCAGGCGGTGGCGAACGGCATCACCACCCGCAAGGCGGACCTGATCTTCGCCTCGCTGCCCTACAAGATCATGCACGAGTGGCAGATCCCGCTGTACGACCAGATGAAGGAGCGCGACGCCGCCTTCTACCAGGCGCTGGAGGACCGCGGCTTCATGCTCGACTGGGGTTCCGACGGGTCGGGGCTCTTCATGAAATACCTGCGCCGCGGCTCGGGCTACTACATCGACGTGGGCGCCTGCGATCTGGTGATCGACGGGTCCATCAAGCTGGTGAGCGGCCACGGGATCGAGCGGTTGAGCGAGACCGGCGTGGTTCTGGATGACGGGACGGAGCTGCCGGCGGATCTGGTGGTCTACGCCACCGGCTACGGCTCGATGAACGGCTGGGCCGCCGATCTCATCGACCAGGAGACGGCCAACCGGATCGGCAAGGTCTGGGGCCTCGGCTCCGACACGCCCAAGGACCCCGGTCCCTGGGAGGGCGAGCAGCGCAACATGTGGAAGCCGACGCAGGTCGAGGCGCTGTGGTTCCACGGCGGCAACCTGCACCAGAGCCGGCACTACTCCCAGTACCTCGCGCTTCAGCTCAAGGCGCGGTTGGAGGGGCTGCCGACGCCGGTCTACGGCTTGCAGCAAGTCCATCACCTGAGCTGACAGCTGATCCCCGAGCCGGCGAAAGCCGGCTCGGTCTCGGACAGCGCCGCGGCGAGCGGCGGCTGTTCAGCGCGGAGGGCGGATTTCCTCGACCACGGCCTTGGTGGCGACGAACTTGCGCAGGATCTTGCTCGAAGCGAGCAGCGCGTAAAGTTCGCCCGCCGTCAGCTTTCCGACATCGAGACCATCGGTCAGCTTCAGCCAGCCCGCGGCCAGCGTCGGGTCGGGTTCGCCCGGTCGGCGCTGGGTGTGCAGATCGAGCCAGCCGAGATGCCGGCGCAGCGCGCGATGGTCGGCGAGCAGCGCCGGCACGCTCTCCGGCGCGTCGGCTGCGGCCGCGAGGGCGCGCGCCGAGACGTCGGCCTCGGCGGCGATCTCGGGCGGCGCCACCTCTTCGGGCGTCACCATGATCCCCCGCCGCCGCAGCCAGTCGCCGACGCCGCGGCTGCTGACCAGCGCGGCGAGTGGTATCGACACGCCGAGCCCGATCAGCGCCGGGCTCATCCAGGCGAGCAGCGACCAGGAGATCAGGCCGGCGGTCACTGCGAGCACCAGCCCGACCAGCGTGTGCCGCCGATGGAACATCCAGAGATCACCCCAGGGGATGCGCGCGGAATCACGCGCCTGCGCGTTCCAGCCGCTGTCGCGCCCGGTCAGGATATGCAGCACCGACCGGGTCTGGGTCAGCATCAGGATCGGCGCGATCAGCGCCGACAGCAGGTTCTCGACGAGAAAGCCCGGAACCGCCCGGAGCCGGACGCCGCGCGAGCCAGGGTCGCCGAGGAAGGCGATGAAGCCGAGCAGCTTCGGCAGATAGAGCACGAACATGCAGAGGCCGAACAGCATCATCGCCCGCCGGGCGTCGATCTGCGGCCAGGTCGGGAACAGCGACCAGCCCTCCGGAAAATAGTTCGGCGGCACGAGACTGGCATGCAGTGCCAGCAGCATGCCGGCGAGCAGGAACAGGAACCAGAGCGGCGAAGCCAGATAGGACATCGCCCCCATGGCGAGATGCAGCCGGCTGATCGGATGCAGGCCCGCCGTGCCGAGCAGCCCGAGATGCTGCAGATTGCCCTGGCACCAGCGGCGGTCGCGCGACACGAGTTCGATCAGGTTCGGCGGCGCCTGTTCGTAGCTGCCTTCGAGATCGTCGGCCATCAGCACCGCCCAGCCGTTGCGGCGGATCAGCCCGGCCTCGACGAAATCGTGGCTCAGGATCAGCCCTCCGAACGGCTTTCGCCCGCGCAGGATCGGCAGCCCGCAGGAGCCGGCGAAGGCCTCGGTGCGGATGATGGCATTGTGGCCCCAGTAGTTGCCCGCGTCGCCGAACCAGACCCGCAGGCCCCGTGCCAGCAGCGGGCCGTAGACCCGGCTCGCGAATTGTTGCAGGCGGGCGAGCACCGTCCGTCCGTTGACGAGCCGCGGCACGGTCTGGATCAGCCCCGCCGACGGATCGGCCTCCATCCGGCGCGCGAGTTCGAGGATGGTGGGCGCCTCCATCAGGCTGTCGGCGTCGAGCACCAGCATGTATGGATAGGCGCCGCCCCAGCGCTCGACCCAGTCGCCGATATTGCCGACCTTGCGCTCCCGGTTGCGCAGGCGGTGACGGTAGAAGAGTCGCGGCGCGATCTCGGGGTCGGCGCGCGCCGCGTCGATCATCGCCTGTTCCACCAGCCAGACATCGGCCTTGTTGGTGTCGCTCAGGACGAAGAGATCGAACGCCTGCCCGACGCCCAGCGCGCCGAGGCCGCGCAGGGTGGCGCAGGCGGTGGCGATCGGATGGGTCGGATCCTCGTTGTAGATCGGCAGGAGCAGGGCGGTTCGCGCCTTGGGCGCCCCCTCCGCCCCTTCGCTCGCCTTCGGGGGCGGCGCGAACAGGCCGATCACCGTCGAGACCGCCCCGAAGCAGATCCAGCCGATGTTCAGCACGAAGAGCACCAGCATGACGATCTCGATCGCCACCAGTTCGCCGACCGAAAGCACGAGATACATCTCGCGCGCGAGGAGCGCCGTCAGGATCAGCGTTCCACTGAACAGCACCAGCCGGGCGAAGAACACGCTCCACTGAAACGGCAGCCGGCGCCCCGACGGCCGGCGGAACCGGCGCAGGTTCTGCACCGGCATCTCCATCGGCGAGACCGGCGGCAGAGGCGGCGTGTTGCCCGCCCGTTCCGGGGCGGCGTGGTGCGATCTTTCCGGTGGAAAGGTCACTCGGTCCATCGATAAACCCACACCTCGCCCGCGGGCTGCCCGCCGCGCAGGAGATCCAGCCGCAGGTCGGCGACCTCGTTGCCTTGCGTATCGAGTTCGAAGGCGACGCGCACGCCGCTGATCTCGGGATTGTCCATCACGACGATGTTCTGGATCGCGCCGACCGAGGTCTGGACATTGGCGGTGAAGTCCGACGCCGGCCGGCCGACCGGCGCCGAGTTGTCGGAGAAATCGACGACGAAGCGCCGCCAGCCGTCCTGACCGCCGGCCCCGGCGAGCGTCCGCGAGACGCGCAGCCGATCGCTCCGCGGCGCGTCCCAGCCCCAGGTCAGCCGGTAGGTGAAGGAGGTCTCGCTACCCGCGGCGAGCGGCGTCTCGGGCCGCCAGAACGCGACGATATTGTCGTGGATCTCCTCCGGGTTCGGGATCTCGACCAGCACGACATGGCCCTTGCCCCAATCGCCAATCGGTTCCACCCAGAGGCTCGGGCGGCGGTGATAGAGCGCTTCGAGATCCTCATATTCGGCATAGCGCTTCTCGCGCTGGATCAGGCCGAAGCCGCGCGGCCCATTGTCGGCGAAGGAACTGACCTGCAACAGGCGCGGATTGTGCAGCGGCCGCCAGATGCGCTCGCCGCCGCCGTTCCAGATCGCGAGACCGTCGCTGTCATGCACGGAGGGACGGAAGTCGTCGTGCCCGCCCCGCTCCTTCTGGTCGAACAGAAACATCGAGGTCAGCGGCGCCATGCCGAGCGCGGTGATCTCGGCCCGCGCGAAGACCGTCGCCTCGACGTCGATCACCGTCTCGTCGCCGGGGCGCGCGGTGAAGCGGAAGGCGCCGCTGGCGCTCGGCCCGTCGAGCAACGCATGCACCACCATGCGCCCGTCGCCCGGCTGTTCCAGCCAGAAGGCGCGGAAAAACGGAAATTCCTCGCCGGTCTGCTCGGCCGTGCCGATCGACAGGCCGCGCGCGCTCAGGCCGAACACCTGGTTGCGGGCCACCGCGCGGAAATAGCTCGCGCCCGCGAAGACGAGGAACTCGTCCATCACGTCGGGTCGATTCAGCGCGGTGCGCGCGCGAAAGCCCGCGAACTCGAGCTGCGCGTCCGCCGGCGGCGGGGTTACGTCCTGATAGATGAACATGTCGGGATTGAAGGCGATCCGCTCCGCCCGCCCGTCGGTTATGACAGACATCTGCACCGGCACGCGGTAGATGAAACCCGAATGCAGAAGATCGACGGCGAAGCCGCTCGGCGGATTGGCGAAAAGCTGCTGATCCTGCCGGAAGCGGATGCGCTGGTATTCCGAATAGCTGAGATCGAGAAGCGATTGCGGCACCGCCGGCTCCGGCGCGGCGTAGGGCTGCGCGGCCAGTGCCCGCGCCGCCTCGATCACCGTGGTGCGCGAGAAGGCGCCCGAATCGTCGGCCAGGGCGCGCGCACCCCGGAACAGCGCCGTCAGTGGCAGCACCGCGGCGGTGCCTAGAAAGCTTCGACGGTTCATGAGCTTGGATACCCCGACTCGGATTTATTCCGCAAACGCAAAAAAACCGGAGCCGAGCGGATCGCCCCCCCTCGCCCCCGAAACGCGGCCCCGGCCGCGCGGCGAACCGCCGACGCACGACCCCCTGACCCGAATTCCCTGCCGTGAAATGCGCGCATTCGCAACAACGAACCAGTAAAAACCCGGTGTGGAGCCCGGTGTTCCCTCGATCCTTCGAACGCGGCCCGCCAGGCGCCGTGGCACGGAACCGCCCGGCCCCGCCGAAGCATCGGCGGCCCTGCGTTCGCGGTCGCAAAACGCACGAAGCCGCCGGATCCGGCTATCTCCAACAACCCCGAGTTGCACCGCGCTCATCCCCGCGATCAGTGGCCGCCGCTCCCCGCCCAAGGGCCGTGGAACGCGCCGGCCCCGTCCAGCCGCGCGAAGCCATGCGCGCCGAAGAAGTCGCGCTGGCCCTGCAGCATGTTCGCGGTGGAGCGCGCGGTGCGCATCATGTCGAAATAGGCGAGCGCCGCCGCCAGCGCCGGCACCGGCGCGCCGGCCAGCGCCGCCCGCGCCACCGTGGCGCGAAGACCTCCGTGGCTCTCCTTCATCCGCTCGGCGAAGCTGGGCGCGAACATCAGGTTGGCCGCGCCCCCGGCCGCGAGCGCCCGTGCCATGTCGTCGAGCATCGACGAGCGGATGATGCAGCCGGCGCGCCAGACCTCGGCGATCGCCGCCATCGGCAGATCCCAGCCATATTCCGCCGACGCCGCGGCCAGAAGGCCGAACCCCTGCGCGTAGCAGGCGATCTTGCCGGCCAGCAGCGCGTGTTCCAGCTCCCCGACGAGATCCCCCGCGTCCGCGATGGGCCTCGGGGCGGCGCCGAAGATCGCCTCGCCCGCCCGCCGCTCCTCCAGTCGCGCCGACAGGTTGCGCGCCGCCACCGCCGCCTCGATCGTGCTCGCCGGCGCGCCGAGCAGCAGCGCCTCGATCGCGGTCCAGCGCCCGGTGCCCTTCTGGCCCGCGGTGTCGAGGATCACGTCGAGCATCGGTTCGCCGGTGTCGGGATCGACCGCCCGCGCCACCTTGCCCGAGATCTCGATGAGATAGGAGCGCAGCGGCCCCTCGTTCCAGCGCTCGAAGACCCCGGCGATCTCGATCGCGGTCATCCCGAGGCCGTCGCGCAGGATGCCGTAGATCTCGGCGATCATCTGCATGTCGGCGTATTCGATGCCGTTATGCACGGTCTTCACGAAATGCCCCGCGCCGTCGGTGCCCATCCAGGTGGCGCAGGGCACGTCCCCGAACCGCGCGGCGATCGCGGTCAGGATCGGCGCGACGCGATCCCAGGCCGCCTTCGGCCCGCCGCCCATGATCGACGGCCCGTGCCGCGCACCTTCCTCGCCGCCCGAGACGCCGATGCCGAGATAGGGCACCCCCGCCGCCTCGGCCGCCGCCGACCGCCGCCGGGTATCGTGGAAGTCGGCGTTTCCGGCGTCGATGATCAGGTCGTCCGGCCCGAGCAGCGGACGCAGCGCCGCGATCATCTGATCGACCGCCGGCCCGGCGGGCACCATCAGGATGATCGCGCGCGGCGACGCGATCGAGGCGACCAGCGTCTCGAGCGTCCCGGCCGGCGTGATGCGCGGCGCGAGCGGCCCGGCCTGCGCGGCGAAGGTCTCGGTCACGCTCAGCGTTCGGTTGTAGACGGCTATGTCGAAGCCTTTTTCGGCGATATTCAGCGCCAGGGCCCGGCCCATGGTTCCGAGCCCGATCAGTCCTATCACCGCGGTCATGTCCTGCCCCACCCGCGAAGGCTCCCGCGCCCTCAGCGGCGACGATAGCCTTCCGGGCTCACTTGGGAAATACCCCGGCGCCGGTTCCGGCCCGCGTCAGGACATCCCGCAGCTTCAGCCCGAGCAGCACGGCGACGAGGAGCAGCGTCGCGCCGTTGGCGAGTATCACCGGCAATTGCCCGGTGCCGAGACCGTAGATCAACCACAGGGCCACCCCCAACGACAACGTCAGCAGCATCCCGAGATTGAGATCGGCGGTCGATCCGCTGCGCCATGTCTGCCGGACCTGCGGCAGGAAGGCCATCGTGGTCAGAAAAGCGGCGACCATCCCGGTCGCGTCGAGCAGGCCATACATCGTAGTCGTTCCATGGGCTGGAGTACCGGGCAATAACGCCACGAATACGCGCGCGCGGGCCCGCCGACCCGTGCGAATTTCATATACCCGCCCCGCGGGGACAGCATGGCCAGCAAGGATTTGTTCACCAGTCCACGCTCCCCCCGGGCCCGAAGCGATCGGATGCCCTTCCCCGGCGGGAGGATCGCATTCCCTGTCCCTCCACGCCGGAAACAGACACGAGCCGCGATGCGCGCTTGCCAACGGCCGGGGCTTTTGCAAGCTCCTCCGACATGGACATCCGGCAATTGCGCTACCTGATCGCCCTCGCCCGCGAGAAGCATTTCACCCGCGCGGCGGAGGCCTGCTTCGTCACCCAGCCGACGCTCTCGGGCCGCGTGCGCCAGCTCGAGGACGAACTCGGCGTGCAGATCGTGCTGCGCGGCCAGCGCTATCACGGCCTCACGCCGGAAGGGGAAAGGGTGCTGCGCTGGGCCCGGCGCATCCTCGAGGATTTCGACGGCATGCGGCAGGATCTCGCCATGCTGTCGGACGCGCCGGAAGGACGGATGACGCTCGGCGTCATCCCGAGCGCGATGCCCTGCGTTCCGACCCTGACCCAGGCGTTGCGCGACCGCTATCCGAGCGTCGGATTCGAGATCCTGTCGCGCACCTCGCGCCAGATCGCGCAGGAGCTCGGCGAATTCACCATCGACGCCGGCATCACCTATCTCGACAACGAGCCGGTCGAGGCCGGCGCGACATGGCCGCTCTATCGCGAGCAGTTCCGGCTGTTCCTGCGCGCCGACCACCCGCTCGCCGACCGGGCGCGGATCACCTGGGCCGAGGCCGCGCGCCACGCGCTGGTGGCGCTGACGCCGGACATGCAGAATCGTCGGATCATCGACGCCGCCTTCGAGGAGGCGGGCGCGCCGCCGCGGCCGATGATCGAGAGCAATTCCGTCGTCGCCCTGCTCGCCCATGCGCGGAGCGGCGGGTTCGCCTGCGTGCTGCCGGAATATTTCGTCACGCTCTTCGGCGGCGCGGCAGGTCTGCGCGCCATCCCGCTGATCGAGCCGAGTGCCGGCAATGTCGTCGGCCTCGTCGCCCTCGCCCGCGATCCGCAGCCGGCACTCCTCGCCGCCCTGGTCGAGGCGGCCGTCGATTTCGAGGCAACCCTGCGCCGCGCCCATGGTTTTCCTTCATCGGCGCCACCGATGGACCCATAGACATCCGCGATTTGCAGTCCGGGATACCGAGGTGCATACTCCCTCCAAACACAAGCCAGGCCGCGACACGGCGGCCACGCCGGAGGAAGAGACGTCATGCTCGACGAGACGGACGCGCAGGCGCAAGCGGCGGCCGCCATTTGTGCGAGATATGGAAACGATCCCGCGGAGTTACTGGAGATCCTTCATACGCTCGTCGATGAGCGCGGCTTCGTCGCCGACAGTGCGCTGCCGGTGATCGCGCACGCGCTCAATCTCGGTCGGGCCGAGGTTCACGGCGTCGTCAGCTTCTATCACGATTTCCGGCGGGAACCCGCGGGACGCCTCGTCGTCAAGATCTGCCGCGCCGAATCCTGCCAATCGATGGGCGCCACCGCGCTGATCGAACGCATCTGCCAGCGCTACAACGTGGCGCTCGGCGAAACCTCTCGCGCCGGCCTGACGCTGGAGCCGGTCTATTGCCTCGGCCTCTGCGCCCATTCGCCCGCCGCGCTGATCGGCGACCGTCCGGTCGGCCGGCTGACGGTCGAGAAGTTCGACGCCGCCGTCGCCGGGGCGCTGGCATGACGCGGGTCTATATCCCCGCCGATACCGCCGCGCTCGCGGCCGGGGCGGACGAGACGGCCGCCGCGCTGGTCGCCGCCGCGCATTCCCGCGGCGTCGAGATCACGCTGATCCGCAACGGCTCGCGCGGCATGCTCTGGCTCGAACCGATGGTCGAGGCCGGCGTCGGCGCCGGGCGCACCGCTTTCGGTCCCGTCTCGGCCGGGGACGCCGCCTCGGTGCTCGACGCGATCCTTGATGGCGGGGACCATCCCCTCGCCCTCGGACGCCCGTGCGACATGCCATGGCTCGCCCGGCAGGAACGGCTGACCTTCGCCCGTGTCGGCGTCATCGACCCGCTCGACCTCGCCGACTACGAGGCGCACGCGGGGCTCGCCGGCCTGCGCAAGGCGCTGGTCATGGAGCCCGCGGCGATCTGCGCCGAGGTGCTCGCCTCGGGCCTGCGCGGTCGCGGCGGCGCGGGCTTCCCCGCCGGCATCAAGTGGAAGACCGTGCTCGATCAGCCCTCGGCCCGGAAATACGTCTGCTGCAACGCCGACGAGGGCGACAGCGGCACCTTCGCCGACCGCATGCTGATGGAGGGCG
>NZ_CALAGI010000027.1 GCF_937891315.1 uncultured Amaricoccus sp.
GCCGACGGTCGAGACCGGCGGCCCATTCGTCACGCCCAACGCCCGGCTGGGGCTTGTGTCCGACCCCTGAGGAAAGAGTCAGCCGGCGCGGCCGTTGGTAATAGCGACTGCCGGAAGAGCTACTTCACGGGTGCTTTGATAGGCGCGCCAGCTTCGGTCATCTTGAGAGCGTTCGGGATGAAGTACTCGCTGAAACCCGCGATGAAGGCGAAGAGATAGAAGTTGTACGGCAGCATCGTGTCCGAAACGCCGCTGAGCAGCCAGCCAGCGAAGATCAGCAGTGACGCCACAGTCGATGCGATCAGACCGAGCAGGATCCGCGCGGCGCCGCTGTAGAGCATCTCCCATTTCGAGATAGCGTAGGCGAGCTTGATCGACTGGAGATCAAGCGAGACCGAAAAGAACGCCCCAAGTGCGCCGAACAGGAGTAGAATCAGGATCGAGACATTGCCTACCTGCTCAAGGGCACGGAAAGATGCGAACCACGGCGCCGGCAGCGGCGCAAAGTAGACGACAAGGAAAAGCACGATCACAATAAGGGTCGCGGCGGAGTTGGTCAGCACGTAGCGCATGCGATTGCGGCTGTCGCGTCGGGCTTCCATCTCCGCGTTGAAGCGGTCGATCTCGCTGGAAGCCGACTCGATATCGCCCTCGAACGCCATCTGCATCACGCGCGCGATTGGTGCGAAGATGCGCCAGCTGATCGACGTTCTGAAGTCCGACTTCGGATTGTCCGCGTACCAGAGACCGCGAGTCTGGAAGATCAGGTCGTTTGCACAAGACAGTCTGGCAGAGACCGGCGCGAGATTTCCGCGCATTGCCTGGGCGGTCGGATAGTCACCAGCGAGACTGTAACGCACGACGCCGATGTCGCCTGGGCTGACATCGGCAAGATAGATCATGAAGCGATCACAGCACGCATAGACATGGATGATAGGCGCGCCGAACATGTCCATTTTATCCGCCAGCATCTTGCGGGACTTGTCGCGGAACTCCGTGACTTCGGCGAGCGTGGGACCAGTGTCAGCGGCGCGGTCTTCGCCGGCGGGAGCGGGGGACGGGGCAGCGGGGTTTATTGGGAAGACGTTAGTCCCGCCACTCGGCACGGGATTCGGATCCCCCGGTGTGACGGGCTTTTTCTCGGGGCTTGCCTCTGGCGCAACATCGACCGTCGGGGCTGCGGCGTCCGCGTTGATCTCCGCATCGTTCCCTGTGCCAGTATCCGATGGCGATTCCAAGCCTTCGGTCAGACCATCGTCCATATCGTCACCCCTTTGCTATACCAACGCTTCCCACCCGCGCGGAGGCAGGCAGACGCGGTTTCGTGTTGCGAAGCAGTCCAGGCCACGCACGTGTTCGCGGGTCGCGAATACTCGAAAACCATTGGAGGGTAGAGGCGACTCGCCTTTGCAATCGCATCAGTATGGCTGATTCGGGGAAGTCGCGCCAGCTTCCGCTCGCGGTGCGAGTGAAAGATTTACTACCCCTCCACCCCCGCGAGATAGTCGACGATCGCCAGCGCCGCCGCGCTCGTCCAGTCGGCGCCGCCCATCAGGCGGGCGATTTCGGCGCCTTGGCGGTTGAGGATGACCGTTACCGGCAGGCCGGGGACGTTCATTGCTCGGGCGAGCGCGCTTTTCGGGTCGAGGAGGGGGGGGAGGGCGGTGATGCCGGCCGCTGCGTTGAAACGGTCGATGGCGGCGGGGTCGTTGCGGCCGGTGGCGATGGCGAGCACTTCGAAATCGGCGCCGCCGCGGGTGCGTTGCAGGGCGTCGAGCGAGGGGTTTTCCTCGCGGCAAGGCGCGCACCAGGTGGCCCAGAAGGTGACGAGGCGCAGGCGGCCGTTGCTGTCGGCCAGCCGATGCTCGGCGCCGGCCGGGTCGGTGAAGGCGATGTCGGGCGCCGGGATCGGGTCGGCATGGACCACGAGCTTGCGCATGTCGTCGGTGCGCAGGGCCTCGACGGCGGCGCGCTGATCCGGGGTCAGGGTCTGGCCGGCGGCGGGGTTTGCGCCGATCAGGACGGCGGCGTATAGCAGGGCGGCCATCGGCGCGGCGCGGCGCGTGAGGGCGGAAAAGACGGGCGGACGGATGGACAAGAAGACCTCGAACGCGATGTGGGGCGGGCGCTTCGCGGCCGGACCCGACGCGGTGATGGAAGCGATCAATGCCTCGATCGGCTTCGACAGGCGCCTGGCCGCCCAGGATATCGAGGCGAGCCGCGCCCATGCCGCCATGCTCGGCGCCACGGGCATCCTCAGCCTTACCGACGTCGAGGCGATCCGGGAAGGGCTGCTCACGGTCTTGTCAGAGATCGAGGCGGGGGAATTCGCCTTTTCCACCGCGCTCGAGGATATTCACATGAATGTCGAGAGCCGCTTGCGGGAGCTGATCGGCGAGGCGGCGGGGCGGCTGCATACCGCCCGCTCGCGCAACGATCAGGTGGCGACCGACTTCCGGCTCTGGGTGCGCGGCCAGTGCGACGCGGCGATCGGCGGGATCGAGGCGCTGATGCGCGCGCTGCTGGCGCAGGCCGAGGCCGGGGCGGAGATGGTGATGCCGGGCTTCACCCATCTGCAGGTGGCGCAGCCGGTGACCTGGGGCCACCATATGCTCGCCTATGTCGAGATGCTGGACCGCGACCGCGGGCGGTTTCGCGACGCGCGGGCGCGGATGAACGAATGCCCGCTCGGGGCGGCGGCGCTGGCCGGGACGGGGTTTCCGATCGACCGGCACATGACGGCGGAGGCGCTCGGCTTCGCGCGGCCGATGGCCAACAGCCTCGATGCCGTCAGCGACCGGGATTTCGCGCTGGAATTCCTGAGCGCGTCGAGTGTCTGCGCCACGCATCTCAGCCGGATGGCCGAGGAGCTGGTGATCTGGTCCACCGCGCAGTTCCGCTTCGTGACGCTGAGCGACCGGTTCTCCACCGGGTCGAGCATCATGCCGCAGAAGAAGAACCCCGACGCGGCCGAGCTGATCCGGGCCAAGGTCGGGCGGATCAACGGCGCGCTGGTGGCGCTGCTCACCGTGATGAAGGGCCTGCCGCTCGCCTATTCCAAGGACATGCAGGAGGACAAGGAGCAGGTGTTCGACGCGGCGGACAGCCTGATGCTGGCGCTGGCCGCGATGACCGGGATGGCGGCGGACATGGCGCCGAACGCCGAGCGGCTGCGGGTCGCGGCGGCGAGTGGTTTTTCGACGGCGACCGACCTCGCCGACTGGCTGGTGCGCGCACTCGGCCTGCCGTTCCGCGAGGCGCATCATGTGACCGGGGCGCTGGTGAAGCGCGCCGAGGAGCGCGGCGTCGATCTGCCGGACCTGAGCCTCGCGGAGATGCGCGCGGCGCATCCCGGCATCACCGACGAGGTCTATGCCGTGCTCGGCGTCGAGAATTCGGTGGCGAGCCGGCGCAGCTTCGGCGGCACCGCGCCGGCGGGTGTGCGCGAACGCGTCGCCGCCTGGCGCGCGGAGTTCCCGGCGTGATCCGGCTGGTTCTCATCCTCTGCCTCGCGCTCGGCGCCTGCGGCATCAAGGGCGACCCGGAGCCGGCCCTGCCGACCGACCGGGTGCCGGAGGGCTGAGGGGGGGGCTTCTCGTCGGCTTTCCGACCAAGCGCGCCGAAGGCACGCGAGGCGCAGGCCCGACAAAGCCGAGG
>NZ_CALAGI010000028.1 GCF_937891315.1 uncultured Amaricoccus sp.
CATCAGGTCGAACGCGTCGTTGATGCGATCCAGCGGCATCACGTGCGTGATCAGCGGATCGATCTCGATCTTGCCGTCCATGTACCAGTCCACGATCTTCGGCACGTCCGTGCGGCCGCGCGCGCCGCCGAACGCCGTGCCCTTCCACTGCCGCCCGGTGACGAGTTGAAACGGCCGCGTCGAGATCTCGGCCCCCGCCGGTGCCACGCCGATGATGATCGACTGGCCCCACCCGCGATGCGAGCATTCGAGTGCCTGGCGCATCACCTTGACGTTGCCGGTGCAGTCGAAGGTGTAGTCCGCGCCGCCGATCTGGTCCGCGCCGCGCTTGGTCAGATTAACGAGGTAGGGGACGATATCCTCGCCGATCTCGGCCGGGTTGACGAAATGCGTCATGCCGAACCGCTCGCCCCAGGCCTTGCGGTCATTGTTGAGATCGACGCCGATGATCATGTCCGCGCCCGCGAGCCTCAGCCCCTGCAGCACGTTGAGGCCGATGCCGCCGAGACCGAAGACCACGGCCGTCGAACCGATCTCGACCTTCGCGGTGTTGATGACCGCGCCGACGCCGGTGGTCACGCCGCAGCCGATATAGCAGATCTTGTCGAAGGGCGCGTCCTCGCGGACCTTCGCCACGGCGATTTCCGGCAGGACCGTGTAGTTCGAGAAGGTCGAGCAGCCCATGTAGTGATGGATCGGCTTGCCATCGAGCGAGAAGCGCGAGGTTCCATCCGGCATCAGCCCCTGGCCTTGCGTCGCGCGGATCGCGGTGCAGAGGTTGGTCTTGCGGCTGAGGCAGGAGGGACACTGCCGGCACTCGGGGGTATAGAGCGGGATGACATGGTCGCCCTTCTTCACGCTCGTCACGCCGGGGCCGACATCGACCACGACGCCGGCGCCCTCATGCCCCAGGATCGCCGGGAACAGGCCCTCGGGATCGGCGCCCGACAAGGTGAATTCGTCGGTGTGGCAGATGCCCGTCGCCTTGATCTCGACGAGGACCTCGCCGGCCCGCGGCCCCTCCAGGTCGACCTCCACCACCTCAAGCGGCTTGCCCGCCTCCAGTGCCACGGCGGCTAACGTTTTCATGGCTGTTCCTCCGATCGGCCCCGGGCCGTTGTACCTTGATCCTGCGCGGAATCCCGCGCGCGCGCTGGCTCACCTCAAAAGGCGGCGGCGGCGTGGCTCACATTCGGGCAAGTCCGGGCGCTGTGACAGCCTTTTCGGGTCCGGCCGCATTGGACTTTAGTCCATTGGCGCGCGCGGGCCCGTTCGTGGCAGGATCAGACGATCAGATATCGACCTTCTTGTGATCGGAATTCTGGCACTTCCAGTTGGCGATCGTGAAGTTCGGATGAGCAGTCGCCCAGGCCGCGAGTTCGGGCTGGGCCCAGATCATGCACATGCCCGGACCGGTGTCCTGGGCCAGGTACGAGAGGACGCGCTCCTCGCAGGCGGCCGGATTGGTCTTGAGGCATACGATGAATGCGAGCTCGATCATGCACAATTCCTCTTGCCAGGGGTCCCGACAACCGAGACCGTCGCGGGTCAGCGCGCCAGAGCGTTTCCTCCTCGGGAATTGTCCGCCATCCTGCCGAGACCGACAAGATGGCAGCGCGAACACCAGGGCGTTTCAGCGGGAAATCCGAGATGAGCACGAAATCTAGGCAAACAAGAGCCGGAATCGCCGCGAAAATCCTGACCGCGTTTCTGTTCGCGCTGTCTTCCGGCGCCGCCTCGGCCGCGTCTTTCGACGATCCCGACTGGCCTTGCATTCAGCGCAAGGTGCCGACGCTGTCGGTCGGCCAGATGTGGCCGGGCCCCCCGCCCGAGGGCGACTGGCTTGCCGACCCGGAGCTCGCGCGGCTGGTCGATGTCGTCGCCGCCCGCCGGACCTCGCTCGACGAGGTGAAGACGCTTGCCGATGCCTACGCGGCCAAGCTGCCGGCCGAGGAGCGTCCGGCGCGCATGGCGCTGCTCTTCGCCGGCGTGCTCGACCGGATCGACGTCGAACGCGCCCAGATCATCACCGGGATCGGCCGCTACGCGCACAAGCAGGCGGATGTCTCGACCCGCGTGAAGGCGCGCGAGGCCGAGATCGCGACGCTGGAGGCGGCCCCGGAGCCCGATCTCGACAAGGTCGAGGAGATGCGCGACACGCTGAACTGGGACATCCGGGTCTATCGCGAGCGAGCGCAGGCCCTGACCTATGTCTGCGAGACGCCGGTCCTGCTGGAGCAGCGCGCCTTTGCCATCGCCCGGATTCTGGCGGCGGTCAGCTGACTATTCCCACTCCAGCTCGCGATAGACGGCGGTCGCGTTCCGCGTGTTGAACTCGTCGAACAGCACCCAGTCGCCGCGCAGATCCTGACCGATCCGCGGCGCGGCCTCGGTCAGGCTCTCGCCCCGGGCGAGAGCCGCGCGCGTCTCGCCGACCAGCCCGGCCAGATAGTCCCGGGTCGCCGCCGCCCCTTCCGGCCAGGGCAGCGACGGCGCGCCATGCCCCGGAACGATGCGCGCCGCCGGCCGCGCGGCCAGCGCGTCGAGCAGCGCGATCCAGCCGAGGGCCGATCCATCGACCGAGGGCGCATGATGCTGGAACACCAGATCGCCCATCCACCAGGTCCCGGTGTCCGTGTCGAGCACGGTCAGGTCGTTGTCGGTATGTGCCGTCGGATGCGCTTCGAGCAGCAGGACACGCCCGCCGAGGTCGATTTCGCGGCGGTCCGCCACCGTCTCGTCCGGCAGGACGATATCGCCACCGAGCGCGGCGAGCGGGCCGATCTGGCGAACCAGCGCCTCGGAATAGGTCTCACTCCGGTTGAGCAGCGCGTCGGGCAGGCGGGCGTGGCCGACGACCTTGGCGCCGGCCTCGCGAAACAGCGCGGCGCCGATGACATGATCGGGATGCATATGGGTCAAGATGACCCAACCGATCGGAAGCTCGGTGCGGGCGCGGATCGCGGCGTAGAGCGCCTCGGCGACACCGCGCGAGCCGCCGGCATCGATCACCGCCACCGCGTCGCGGCCGATGACGAAGCCGATATTGGCCTCGTCGCCCGCGTTCTCCGGGCTCGGCATCTCGTCGCGGCCGCGATGGACAAAGACGCCGGGCGCGACCTCGGTCACCGCGAGCGGAGCCACCGCCGTCGCCGGATCGGCGCAGGACCAGCCGCGCGGCACCGCCGCCGGATGCGCCGCGGCCCAAGCGCGCGCGCGCGCCTCGACGCAGGCGCCGGGCAACAGGTGCCGGGCGCAGGTCTCCGGCATGTCGCGCAGGCAGAGTTCGAGCAGAAGATCGATCATCTCGGGGCACACCAATGTCGGATTTCGCGGCGGGCACGGCTGGCGTAGACTGGACGTTCAGCAAAGGAACCCGCGCCATGACCCCGCCGATCTGGATCGCCGCCTTCCTCGCGCTCCTGCTGCCGCTGCCCGCGCTCGCGGACGAGGCGCCGATGGCTCCGAGCCCGACCTGGGACGAGATCCGGGTCGATGTCGTCGGCGACGGGCCGATCCTCGACGGGGCGGACCTCCTTCGACTGGAGGCCCCGACCCGGGCCGAGGACGCGGCAATCGTTCCGATCCACATCACCCAACTGGAGGGAACCGCGCCGATCACCCGGTTGACCCTGGTCGTCGACGAGAATCCGGCGCCGGTGGTCGCGGTGTTCGACTTCGGGCCGGCGATGGGACCGATCGATCTCGAGACGCGGATCCGGGTCAATGTCTATTCCAACGTGCGCGTGATCGCCCAGACGGCGGACGGCCAGCTCCACATGACCGGGCGCTTCGTCAAGGCGTCGGGCGGGTGCTCCGCCCCGGCTTCCAAGGACGCGGCGGCTGCTCTGGCCGCGCTCGGCAAGATGAAGGCCCGCTGGTTCGACGCCACACCCTCGCAGGCGGGTACGCGGCGCGAGGCACAGGTGATGCTGCGGCATCCGAACTATTCCGGCCTGCAGCGCAACCAGATCACCCATCTTTTCATACCGGCGAAATTCGTGAACCTGATGGAGGTGCGCCAGGGATCGGAGCTGCTCTTCAGCATGGAGGGCGGCATCTCGATCAGCGAGGACCCGACCTTCCGCTTCCGCTACACCGATTCCGGCCAGGGCGAGGCGCTGGAGGTCCATGCGACCGACACCGACGGCGGCGTCTTCGACGCGAGTTTCCCGCTCGGAAGTTGAGCGCGGCCAGACGCGCCGGACCGGCCCGTCCGGGTTTTCAAACAGCCTCTCAGAAGCAGCGCACATCGCCCTCGGCCTGGGCCCGGCGCAGGTCGCGGACAAACTCGTTCGCGCTGGCGGCGTCGCGCATCATGCCGACCCGCTCGCCGGAGACCTGACGCATCGAGAGCACGGTCTCGGCGTCGACATAGCGCTCGTAGGGCAGGATCGAGGCGATGACGTCGATCGAGCAGGAGCAGCGGCGCAGCGCCTCGCGGGTCTGGCCGTTGGTCGCCATGCAGACGAAAACATAATCCGCGCGCGCCTCGGTCGGATAGTCGTTGGCCGCCGCGCCGGCCTGTTGCGCGGACACGGGCGCGCCCGGAATCGCGAGGCAGACGAGCGCGGCCAAGGCAAGGAAACGCCGCATTTCAGTCCTCCTTTTCCACCCCGTCGAGATGAACGGCGAGCCGCATCAGAGGCTCGCCCTTCGGTCCCGGCCCGGTGACCGAATCCATGGAGACGAATTCGCCCGGTACCGCGTCGCTCATCACGAAGCTGATCTCAAGCTGGGCGAAGGGGCCCATCTTCTCGCGATTGCCGTCGCCGGCGAAGGGCTTGAAGCTGACCCGGCGCGCGGGAACTGTCCGGCCGTCATAGGTCGCATCGACCGGCGTCACGCTGTCCTGCGCGCCGAGCGCCTCGCGCATGCGGTTGCGGATATAGAACGGGCTGCCGCCGGTCAGGGCGGCCATCGCGCGCACGTTCTGCTCCATGAAGACCATGAATATCGGATTGCCGGCGTCGGCGGGAAACGGATCGAAGGTC
The DNA here is from genome assembly GCF_937891315.1 of uncultured Amaricoccus sp. GTDB lineage: Bacteria > Pseudomonadota > Alphaproteobacteria > Rhodobacterales > Rhodobacteraceae > Amaricoccus. The sequence continues at coordinate 4,995 of NZ_CALAGI010000028.1, forward strand.
TCGTCGCGCGCGCCGTCGTTGAGCGCGACGACCACCGCGCGCTTGCCGTCCGCCCCGGCGCGCATGTCGAGCCGCGCCACGCCGTCGGTCACCGCGCTGAGCTTGTCAGGCGGGAAATCGCCCCGCCGCTCGAAGCCGTAGACCAGTTCCTGGCCGGTCTCGACCGAGTCAAGGACACCCAGCGCGAACAGCCGGTCCTGCGCCTCGCCCGCGACGGCGGCGTTCCCGAACGCCAGCAGCCCGGCGATCGCGAGCCCCCTGAGCGGATGAAGCGGCATGTTTCGACTCCCAAGGCGATGGGTAAATCTTAGCCATCGGCACGGCGGCGGCAATCGGCCAGCCCCGGGCCTGCGACCTTTGTCCTGATCGGAATCGGGCTTCTCACCGAAAGATGACCGGTCCGCGGTTCAGTCGCGGATCTTGTAGCCCGTGCGGAACATCCAGCCGATGACGGCGAGGCAGGCGAGCGTGAAGGCCGAGATCGCAAGCAGGCTGAGCCCGACCCCGACGTCCGACAGGCCGAAGAACGACCAGCGGAAGCCCGAGATCAGATAGACCACCGGATTGAACAGCGCGATCGTCCGCCACGGCGCGGGCAGCATGTCGATCGAATAGAATGCGCCGCCGAGAAACACCAGCGGCGAGACGATCAGCATCGGAACCAGCTGCAACTGCTCGAAATTCTTCGCCCACAAACCGATGATGAAACCGAAGAGGCTGAAGCTGACGCAGGTCAGCGCGAGGAACCCGAGCATCCAAACGGGATGCTTCACCGGCAATTCGACGAACAGATTGGCGGTCAGGTAGATGATGAATCCGATGGAGAAGGCCTTGGTCGCCGCCGCTCCGACATAGCCGATCACCATTTCCCGATACGAGATCGGCGCCGACAGGAGTTCGTAGATTGTGCCGACGAACTTCGGGAAATAGATGCCGAACGCGCCGTTGGTGATGCTCTGGGTCAGCACGGTCAGCATGATGAGGCCGGGCACGATGAAGGCGCCGTAGGCGATGCCCTCGACCTCCTGGATACGCCCGCCGATCGCGGCGCCGAACACCACGAAATAGAGCGCGGTCGAGATGACGGGCGAGACGAGGCTCTGCCACAGCGTGCGGAAGGTGCGCGCCATCTCCTTGTTGTAGATCGCCCCGATCGCCCGGCCGTTCATGCGCCCTCCTTCACCAGACTGACGAAGATATCCTCGAGCGAATCCTGCTCGGTGCGCAGATCGCGCAAGCCGAGCCCCGCCGCCGTCAGGTCGCGCAGCAGCGAGGCGATGCCAGTCCGCGCCGCGCCGGTATCGTAGGAATATTCGAGCTCGCCGCCGTCCGCGCCGAGGACGAGCCCGTAGTCCGCGAGCGAGTCCGGCACCGCGGAAATCGGCGCGCGCAATTCGATCGTCAGGCGCTTGCGGCCCATGCGGCGCATCAGCGTCGCCTTGTCCTCGACCAGCAGGACGCGGCCGCCGTTGATGACCCCCACGCGGTCGGCGATGGCCTCGGCTTCCTCGATATAGTGGGTGGTCAGGATGATGGTGGTCCCGCCCGCGCGCAGTTCGCGCACGATCTCCCACATGCTCTTGCGCAACTCGACATCGACCCCGGCCGTCGGCTCGTCCAGAAACAGCACCCGCGGCTTGTGCGACAGCGCCTTGGCGATCAGCACCCGGCGCATCATGCCCCCCGACAGCTCCTTGATAATCGCGTCGCGCTTGTCCCACAGCGAGAGGCGGCGCAGCAACTCCTCGAGATAGCCGTCGTCGGGCGGCTTGCCGAACAACCCGCGCGAGAAGCGGGTGGTGTTCATCACAGTCTCGAAGATTTCGAGCTTCACCTCCTGCGGCACCAGCCCGATCAGCGCCCGCGCCGCGCGATAGTCGCGGACCACGTCGTGCCCGCCAACGGTGATCCGGCCATCCGTCAGCGAGGTGATCCCGCAGATCGTCGAGATCAGCGTGGTCTTGCCCGCGCCGTTCGGCCCGAGCAGCGCCAGGATCTCGCCCTCCTCTATGGCGAGATCGACGCCGCGCAGCGCCTCGAGGCCCGAGCCATAGACCTTGCGCGCCCGCTCGACGGAGACGATCGGCGCCATGCTCAGCCCCGCGCGATGCGCTGGGCCGGCGGGTAGAGCGCCGTGAAGCGCGCTCGCACGATCAGGGTGAAGAGAGCGACCGCGCCGATCTGATGCGGCAGCGCCACCTGCCAGGGCGCGGCGTAGAGCACCGTCGCGATGCCGAGCGCCACCTGCAGGAGCCCCATATGCAACACCGCCGCGAAGGCGGCGCGCAGCGAGGCGAGCGCGCTCGCCCGCGCGCGCCAGAAGGCGATGATGATGAGAAGCAGGAGGAGATAGCCGACCACGCGGTGGTTGAATTGTGCCAGACCGGGATTGTCGAGGAAGTTGCGCCATGCCGGCCGCAGATCGAAGGCGCCCGGCGGTACCAGTTGGCCGGCCATCAGCGGCCATTCCGGATAGGCCCGACCCGCGTCGATGCCGGCGACGAGCGCCCCGAGCACCACCTGCGCGAAGGCGACGACGATCAGCGCGGTCCCCCAGGCCATCAGCCCCTCGTTCCTCTGCCGCCGCGCCCGCAGCAGATCCGCCTCCTCGCGCCGCAAGGACAGAACGTACCAGGCGATGAGGCCGAGGATGGCGAAGGCGAGGCCGAGATGGATGGCGAGGCGGTAGGAGGCGACGCTGGTCATTTCGCCGGTGAGGCCGGACGCGACCATCCACCAGCCGATCGCCCCCTGCGCGCCGCCGAGGATCCCGAGCCCGAGCAGCCGCGGCGTCCAGCCGACGGGAATCCGCCGCCGCGCCAGAAACCAGACGAAGCCCAGAGCCCAGACCACGCCGATCAGCCGGCCAAGCTGGCGGTGGCCCCATTCCCACCAGTAGATCGACTTGAATTCCGCCAGCGTCATATGGGGATTGAGGATCCCCGCCTGCGGGGTGGCGCGGTATTTGTCGAACTCCGCCGTCCAGGTCGCGTCGTCCATTGGCGGCAGCGCGCCGGTCACCGGTCGCCATTCGGTGATCGACAGGCCGGAATCGGTCAGCCGCGTGACGCCGCCGACCGCGATCATCACGGCGACCAGCGCGAACAGGACCATCAGCCAGACCGAGATCGCCCGCCGCGCCGAGGGCGGCCGGCGGGCCGGCACGGGCGCGGGCGGTGGCGGCGCCTCGGCGCCGACCTCCTCGAAAATGCTGCGGGTCTTGGTCATCGCTGGCCTCCGGGCGGGCAGGCCCCGGATCTATGCGCGGGATCCGGGCCCGACAAGCGTCATTTCCGGCCTGGCCGCTTGACGGCGAGCGCGCGCACAACCCCGTGCAGGGTGCGGATATCGGCGTCGGTCAGCGGCGCGCGGCGAAACAGGTTCTCGAGATTGCCGACCATGTGCGGCCGCTTGTGCTCGGGAAAGAAAAAACCCGCGGCGTCGAGACGGGCCACCAGATGCTCCATGAACTTCTCGACCTCGATGCCCGTCGCCCGCTCCGCCCCGGCGAGCACATAGGTCGCGGGCGGGGTCGCATCGACCTGGCGCATCCATTCGTAGGCGATGAGGAGCGCGCTCTGGCCGAGGTTCAGCGAGCCGAAGGCCGGATTGACCGGCACCGAGATCACGGCGTTCGCCCGGACGATATCGGCGTTCTCCAATCCCGCCCGCTCCGGCCCGAACAGGATGCCGACCCGCTCGCCCGCGGCGATCATCGCCCGCGCCTCGGCCATCGCCTGCTCCGGTGTCATCACCTGCTTGGTCAGCGACCGGTCGCGCGCCGTGGTGGCGAAGACGAAGCCGAGATCCGCGCCCGCGTCGAGCACGCTGTCATGCACCGTCACCCGGTCGAGGACATGCGCCGCGCCGCTCGCCATCGCGACCGCCCGCGGGTTCGGCCAGCCGTCGCGCGGGGCGACAAGCCGCATCCTGTCGAGGCCGAAGTTCCACATCGCCCGCGCCGCCGCGCCGATATTCTCGCCCATCTGCGGTGCGACGAGAATGAAGGTCGGCCCCCGGGGCGATTCCGCCCGCGTTTCCGAGCCGATTTCCGGGCCGCCTTCGCCACCGTGATCCGTGCCCGCCACCCGTTCGCCCCGCTCGTCCCACGCGGCGGGCCTCATACCTCGCCGGACCTTACCCGACAAGCCGCGTCTATTTTGGTATACTTCAGTATACCTGTCTTTTCTTGCGCTGGGATATAGGCTAGCAGTCGGACGATTCCACTGCGCTTCCAGAACCGAGGGAACCCCAACAATGAGCAAGATCAAAGTCGCCAACCCGGTCGTCGAACTCGATGGCGATGAAATGACCCGGATCATCTGGGATTTCATCAAGCAGAAGCTGATCCTGCCCTATCTCGACATCGACCTGAAATATTACGACCTCGGCATCGAGGAGCGCGACCGGACCAACGACCAGATCACCATCGATTCCGCCAACGCGATCCTGAAGTACGGCGTTGGCGTCAAATGCGCGACCATCACCCCCGACGAGCAGCGCGTCGAGGAATTCGGCCTCAAGCAGATGTGGAAGTCGCCCAACGGCACGATCCGCAACATCCTCGGCGGCACCATCTTCCGCCAGCCGATCATCTGCAAGAACGTGCCGCGCCTCGTGCCGGGCTGGACCAAGCCGATCGTCGTCGGCCGCCATGCCTTCGGCGACCAGTATCGTGCGACGGACTTCCGCTTCCCCGGCAAGGGCAAGCTGACCCTGACCTTCGTCGGCGAGGACGGCACGAAGATCGAGCGGGACGTCTACGAGGCTCCTTCGGCCGGCGTCGTCATGGGCATGTACAACCTCGACAATTCGATCCGCGACTTCGCCCGGGCGTCGTTGAACTACGGCTTGAACCTCGGCTGGCCGGTCTACCTGTCGACCAAGAACACCATCCTCAAGGCCTATGACGGCCGCTTCAAGGATCTGTTCCAGGAAGTCTACGAGGCCGAATTCGCCGACAAGTTCAAGGCGAAGGGCATCATCTACGAGCACCGCCTGATCGACGACATGGTGGCCTCGGCGCTCAAATGGTCGGGCGGCTATGTCTGGGCCTGCAAGAACTACGACGGCGACGTGCAGTCCGACACCGTGGCCCAGGGCTTCGGCTCGCTCGGCCTGATGACCTCGGTCCTGATGACGCCGGACGGCAAGACCGTCGAGGCCGAGGCGGCGCATGGCACGGTGACCCGGCACTATCGCGAGCACCAGAAGGGCAAGGCGACCTCCACCAACTCCGTCGCCTCGATCTACGCCTGGACCGGCGGTCTCAAGCATCGTGCGAAGCTCGACGGCAATGCCGAGCTGAAGCGTTTCGCCGAGACGCTGGAGACGGTCGTCGTCGATACCGTCGAATCCGGCGACATGACCAAGGACCTCGCGCTGCTGGTCGGCCCGGACCAGAAATGGCTGACCACCCAGGGCTGGCTCGAGAAAGTGGATGAGAACCTGAACAAGGCGCTGGTGGGCTAACCCGACCGGTGCCGCGCGACGGGCAGGCGGCGGAAGACTTTCCCCCGCCCGCCATTCGCGGTTCGAAGATGCCCAGGGCCTGTTCATCGGCACCTCGATGACGGCGCCGGGGCTGGTCCTGCTCCAGCATCTCGGCTTCGTGACCGGCCAGATGGCCGGTCACGCGCTGCTCATATCGCTCTGGACCGGGCTCGATTTCGGCCCGGTCTTTTCGTGCTGAACCTGCCGTTCTACTGGCTGGCCTGGGCCCGGAGGGGGCCGCGGTTCACGCTGAAGTCGCTGCTCGCCGTCGGCATGCTGTCGCTCTTCACCATGCTGGCGCCGCGTCCGCTGACGTTCGGCCATGTCGAGCCACTGACCGGGGCGATTCTCGCAGGCGCCACCTCGGGCCTTGGCGCGCTCGCGATCTACCGCCACCGTGCCAGTCTCGGCGGCATGGGCGTTCTGGCGATCGAGAGCGGAGTCCGATCCGGCAGAGCCGGCTCATCCGCTCTAGAGCAATGTCCAACCGGACGGAATCGTCCGGTGGTTAAGACATTGCGCAAATTCAAGACTCTAGAGCGGGCGACCCGGTGCAACCGGGTCGCCCGCTCTAGGAATCAGGGCTCCACATGTCCTGGCTCATCCGCCAGGTTCCATCCGCGCCCTTCTTCCAGATGACGAGCGCCTTGCCACTCGCCTCACCCTCCGCGCCGCCGTCCATGCCCGGGAACTTGATCGACCAGGTTCCGGTCTCGATCATCGTGTCGCCGATCACCTCGACCGCCGTGAGGCCGAGCTTCAGCGAGTGAAATCCCGCGTCGATTCCCGCCTGCCAATAGGCGCCGATCGCCTCGCGGCCGACCACCATCGGCTCGCCTGGCGGCAGGAGACGCGCGTCCTCGGTAAAGACCGCCTCGGCCGCGGCCGCGCCATCGCCGGCGGCGAAAGCCGCCTCCCAGGAGGCCTGAGCCGCCTTGATCTCGGCCGCGTCGTCCGCGAGCGCCGGGCCGGACAAGGTGAGAGCAAGAACGGTAGCGACGCGAAGCGCGTTGGCACGGGTCATGGTAGCCCCCAAAGCCGATCGGTTCACCGCCCCGGTGCCACATGGTCAGCCAGTCGGAGCAATTCCTGACGGCGTGATTTCGTGATCTGGTCAGTTTGGCAGTGCCGACATCCTACACGAAGACGCCGAAAAAATCGCACCGAAACGCGGGCGCCCAAAGACGCAAAACGCCCCGGCGAACCGGAGCGTTTGCGCGGCCTCGATCGAGGCCGGTGTGGAAAAACCGCGACGGGAAAACCCGCCGCGGCAAGGTGGAAGCGCTTAGGCGCGCTCCTCCACGATTGTCACCAGATGCGGGATGCTCTCCACCATGCCGCGCACCGACGGATTGTCCGGCAGTTCGCGCGTACGGTTCATCTTGTTGAGCCCGAGGCCGATCAGCGTCGCGCGCTGGACGGCCGGACGGCGGATCGGCGAGCCGATCTGCTTGACGACGATGGTTGCCATGTCTCTCAGGCCTCGCTGGCTTCGACGACCGCTTCGCTGGCGGGCGCGTTCGATCCGCCATCCGTGCGCGGCAGGATGTCCGCGACCTTCTTGCCGCGGCGCTGTGCGACCTGACGCGGGCTCGTCTGGCTCTGCAGCCCGTCGATCGTCGCGCGGATCATGTTGTAGGGGTTCTGGCTGCCCAGCGACTTCGAGACGACGTCATGAACGCCGAGCATCTCGAAGACGGCGCGCATCGGACCACCGGCGATGATGCCGGTACCGGCCGGCGCCGCCCGCATCACCACCTTGCCCGCGCCGTGACGGCCGTTCATGTCGTGGTGCAGCGTCCGACCCTCGCGCAGCGGCACGCGGATCATCTGGCGCTTGGCCTGCTCGGTCGCCTTGCGGATCGCCTCGGGAACCTCGCGGGCCTTGCCCTTGCCGTAGCCGACGCGACCCTTCTGGTCGCCGACGACGACGAGCGCGGCGAAACCGAAGCGCTTGCCGCCCTTCACCGTCTTGGAGACGCGGTTGATCGCGACGAGGCGGTCCTGAAACTCGGGGTTCTCGTCCCGGTCGCGGCGGCCGCCGCCGCGGTTGTCTTCTCTTGCCATTCCGGTCTCTCCCTAGAACTTCAGACCGCCCTCACGGGCGGCATCCGCAAGGGCCTTGACCTTGCCATGAAACAGGAACCCGCCACGGTCGAAATAGACCTCCTCGACGCCGGCGGCCTTCGCGCGCGCGGCGATCTCGGCGCCCACCCTGGCGGCGGCTTCCTTGTTGTTCTTGCCCTGGAACCCCAGACCCACCTCGAGCGTCGAGGCGGCGGCCAGGGTGTGGCCCCGTGCATCGTCGATCAACTGGACCGAGATGTTCTTGCTGGACCGATGAATGCTGAGCCGGGCACGGCCGTTGGCCATCTTCCTCAGCTTGTTCCGGACGCGCAGGCGGCGCTTCTGGAACAACTCTCTCTTGCTGTTCGCCATGATAAGCGCTCCTTACTTCTTCTTGCCTTCCTTGCGGAAGATGAATTCGCCCTTGTACTTGATACCCTTGCCTTTGTACGGCTCGGGCTTGCGCCATTCGCGGATATTCGCCGCGACCTGACCGACCACCTGCTGGTCGATGCCCTCGACGATGATCTCGGTCGGCTTGGGCGTCGCGATGGTGACGCCGTCGGGGATCGCGAAATCGACGTCATGGCTGTAGCCGAGCGACAGTTTGAGCATCTTGCCCTGCACCGCCGCGCGATAGCCGACGCCGGTGATCTCCATTTCCTTCTTGAAGCCGGTGCTGACGCCGGTCACCAGATTGGCGACCTGGGTCCGCGACATGCCCCACTGCTGCCGGGCGCGCTTGGAGGTGCCGCGCGGCTTGACCGTCACGGCGCCCTCGTCGAGCGCGATCGTCACATCGTCGGTCGCGGTGAATGCGCGGATGCCTTTCGGCCCCTTCACCTCGACGGTCTGCCCCGAGACAGTGGCGCTGACGCCCTTGGGCAGCTCGACCGGTTTCTTGCCAATGCGAGACATTGCCCTCTCCTCAGAACACGGTGCACAGGACTTCGCCGCCGACATTGACGGAGCGAGCCTGTGCATCGGACATGACGCCCTTCGGCGTCGAGACGATCGCGATCCCGAGGCCCTGGCGAACCTGCGGGATCTCCTTCACGCCGGAATAGACGCGCCGGCCGGGAGTCGAGACACGGCGCAATTCGCGGATGACCGGAGCCCCGTCGAAATACTTCAGCGAAATCTCGATCTCGGGGTGACCGTCCTTGGACTTCACCTCCTCGTAGCCGCGGATATAGCCCTCGGCCTTCAGCACATCGAGAACCCAGACGCGGATCTTCGAGGCCGGGGTGCGGACCGTGGACTTGCCGCGCAGCGAGGCGTTGCGGATGCGGGTGAGCATATCGCCCAGGGGATCATTCATCGACATGTCCGTTCCCCCTTACCAGCTCGACTTGACCATGCCCGGGATCTGCCCCATCGAGGCATAGTCCCGGAGCGCGATGCGCGACATGCGCAACTTGCGATAATAGGCCTTCGGACGGCCCGTAACCTCGCAGCGGTTGTGCAGGCGCGTCGCCGACGAATTGCGCGGCAGTTTCGCGAGCTTGAGGCTCGCCTTGAAGCGCTCCTCGCGCGAGACGTTCTCGTCGCGGGCGATCGCCTTGAGCGCGGCGCGGCGCACCGCGTATTTCGCCACCAGAACTTCACGCTTCTTCTGGCGGTTGATCATGCTTGCCTTGGCCATTCTACTCTCTCCCGCCCGTCACGCCGTGAACGGCATGTTGAAATGCTTCAACAATGCCTTCGCTTCCGCGTCGTTCTTCGCGGTGGTGCAGATGACGATATCCATGCCCCAGACCTGGTCGATCTTGTCGAAATTGATCTCGGGGAAGACGATGTGCTCCTTGAGGCCCAAGGCATAGTTGCCGCGGCCGTCGAAGCTCTTGGAGTTGACCCCGCGGAAGTCGCGGACACGCGGCATCGCCACGGTGATCAGGCGGTCGAGGAACTCGTACATCCGGTCCCGGCGCAGGGTCACCTTGACGCCGAGCGGCATCTCCTCGCGGACCTTGAAGCCGGCGATCGACTTCTTGGCCTTGGTGACGATGCACTTCTGGCCGGCGATCAGCGCCAGATCGGCCTCGGCCGAACGGATCTTCTTGCTGTCCGAGACGGCTTCGCCGACGCCCATGTTGAGCACGATCTTGTCGAGCCGCGGGATCTGCATGTCGTTCTTGTAGCCGAACTCTTCCTTGAGCGCGGCCCGGATACTGTCTCGATAGACCGCCCTGAGGCGCGGCGTGTAGGTCGTGGCGTCGAGCATCAGACCGCCTCCCCCGTGGTCTTGGCGTAGCGAACCTTGGTCTCGCCCTCGAAGCGGAAGCCGACGCGGGTCGCCTCGCCCTTGGAATCGAGAAGCGCGAGGTTCGAAAGATCGATCGGCATCGGCTTCGGCACGCGACCGCCCTGGCTGGTCTGGGTCTGGCGCTGGTGGCGGATCGCGACGTTCACGCCATCGACCACGGCCTTGTTGTCCTTGGGCATGACGCGAACGATCTCGCCCTTCTTGCCCTTGTCCTTGCCGGTCAGCACGACGACGCGATCACCCTTCCTGAGTTTCGCGGCCATCACAGCACCTCCGGCGCGAGCGAGATGATCTTCATGAAGTTCTTCGCGCGCAGCTCGCGCACGACCGGCCCGAAGATGCGGGTGCCGACCGGCTCGTTCTGGTTGTTCAGAATGACGGCGGCGTTGCGGTCGAAGCGGATGGCGGTGCCATCCTCGCGGCGCACTTCCTTGGCGGTGCGGACGACGACGGCCTTGCGGACGTCACCCTTCTTCACGCGGCCGCGGGGGATCGCTTCCTTCACCGACACCACGATGATGTCGCCGACGGAGGCGTAGCGGCGGTGCGAGCCGCCGAGAACCTTGATGCACTGAACCCGGCGAGCACCGGAATTGTCAGCGACATCCAGATTGGTCTGCATCTGGATCATAGTCTGTTACTCCCGACCTGCGGAGACGCCGTGATCCCGGGCCCCGCGGTTTCGAATTTTCCGGTCTCAGGCGGCGGTGGTCGCCTCCGCCGCGTCGACCACGACTTCCCAGCGCTTGTTCTTCGAGATCGGCGCGCATTCCTGGATGCGGACGATATCGCCGGTCTTGAACTGGTTCAGGGCGTCGTGCGCGCGGTACTTCTTCGACTTGCGCACGGTCTTCTTCAGCACCGGATGGGTGAAACGGCGCTCAACGAGGACGGTGATGGTCTTCTCGTTCTTGTCGCTGGTCACGGTGCCGGTCAGGATACGCTTGGGCATCTCAGGCCTCCGCCTTCTGGTCGACATTGGCCGCGGCGGCGGCCTTCTGGTTCAGGATGGTCTTGACCCGCGCCGCGTCGCGGCGGACGGTCTGCATGCGCGCAGTGCTTTCCAGCTGCCCGGTCGCCTGCTGGAAACGCAGGTTGAAGCTTTCCTTCTTCAGCTGGGCGAGCTGGTCGCGCAACTGGTCGGGAGTCTTCTCCCGCAGATCGGCCGCTTTCATGGCCCTGTATCCTTTTCAACATCGCCAGAGAGCCCCTGTTCGGGTGACCCTGATTCTGGCGGAGGTCAGAGTGAGCGCGCCCTATAGCCGCGTGAGCGACGGGATGCAATGCGGGAAAGCCCTTTCGGGCTTGGAATTCCGCGGGATTGGAGGTCGCGGCGGAGTTGGGCACCCGCGTCCGCATCGCCCGCGGCGGCTGTTCCCGCGGCCGGCATTCCAGCCGGGTCGCGACGCGGGGGCCAACGACGAGCCGACGTCGCCACGGGCGAGCTTGATCGAAACGCATATGATCCTCGCCCCCCCCCGCGACGCGCCGGAAAAGCGAAAAGGCCCCGGTCTCCCGAGGCCTTCCGTCAGCTCGCGCGGGGTGGGTGCTTTCGCACCCGCCGCTTACCAGTCCTCGCGGGAGACGAACCGGCACTTGATCGGCAGTTTCATCGCCGCGAGGCGCAGCGCCTCCTTGGCGACATCCTCGGCCACGCCGTCGATCTCGAACATCACGCGGCCGGGCTTCACTTTCGCGGCCCAGAATTCGACCGCGCCCTTGCCCTTGCCCATGCGGACCTCGGTCGGCTTCTTGGTCACCGGCACGTCGGGGAATACCCGGATCCAGACCCGGCCCTGACGCTTCATGTGGCGGGTGAGCGCCCGGCGGGCGGCCTCGATCTGGCGCGCGGTGATCCGGTCCGGCTCGGTCGCCTTCAGGCCGTAATGGCCGAAGCTGATCTCGGTGCCGCCCTTGGCTTCGCCATGGATGCGGCCCTTGAACTGCTTGCGGAACTTGGTGCGCTTTGGTGAAAGCATCTTCTCTCTCCCGAGGGCTTAGCGTGCGTCGCGGGAACGCTGCGGGCGCATGCCGCCGCCTTCCTGCAACTCGGCCTGCCGACGATCGCGGGCCTGCGGATCATGCTCGAGGATCTCGCCCTTGAAGATCCAGACCTTGATCCCGATGATGCCATAGGCGGTCTTGGCCTCGGCGATCGCATAGTCGATGTCCGCGCGCAGCGTGTGCAGCGGCACCCGCCCCTCGCGATACCACTCGGTCCGGGCGATCTCGGCGCCACCGAGGCGGCCGCCGACATTGATCCGGATGCCGAGCGCGCCGATACGCATCGCGTTCTGCACCGCGCGCTTCATGGCACGACGGAAGGACACGCGACGCTCCAGCTGCTGCGCGATATTCTCGGCGACCAGCGCGGCGTCGATCTCGGGCTTGCGCACCTCGACGATATTGAGATGCAGCTCCGACTTGGTGAACTGCGCCAGCGACTTGCGCAGCGTCTCGATGTCGGCGCCCTTCTTGCCGATGATGACACCGGGGCGCGCGGCGTGGATCGTCACCCGGCACTTGCGGTGCGGACGCTCGATGATCACGCGGCTGATGCCGGCCTGGGCGGCGTGCTTCTTGATATACTGCCGGATCGCGAGATCCTCATGCAGGAGCTTGCCGTATTCCTTGCCGTCGGCGAACCAGCGGCTGTCCCAGGTACGGTTGACCTGCAGGCGCAGGCCGATCGGATTGATCTTCTGACCCATCAGGCGTGCTCCTCGACGGTGACTTGGCGGACCTTGATCGTAACCTGGCTGAACGGCTTCAGGATCTTGCCGAAGCGGCCGCGGGCGCGCGGACGGCCGCGCTTCAGCACCATGTTCTTGCCGACATAAGCCTCGGCCACCACCAGCTCGTCCACGTCGAGCCCGTGGTTGTTCTCGGCGTTGGCGATCGCGGATTGCAGCGTCTTCTTCACGTCCTCGGCGATCCGCTTCTTCGAAAAGGTCAGATCGCTCAGCGCCTTGTCGACCGGCTTGTTGCGGATCAGCGCGGCGACCAGGTTCAGCTTCTGCGGCGAGGTGCGCAGCATGCGGCTGACCGCCATTGCCTCGTTGTCGGCCACGCGGCGCGGGTTCTTTTCCTTGCTCATGGCTTACTTCCGCTTCGCTTTCTTGTCGGCCGCGTGACCGTAGTAGGTCCGGGTCGGGCTGTATTCGCCGAACTTCTGGCCGATCATCTCCTCGGTGACATTCACCGGGATATGTTTCTTGCCGTTATAGACGCCGAAGGTCAGGCCGACGAACTGCGGCAGGATGGTGGACCGGCGCGACCAGATCTTGATGACTTCGTTGCGACCCGACTCGCGGGCCTTCTCGGCCTTCTTCAGAACGAACGAATCGACGAAGGGGCCTTTCCAGACAGAGCGTGACATGAGGGCTCCTTACCGCTTGTTCTTCTTCAGGTGGCGCGAGCGAAGAATGAACTTCGTGGTCGCCTTGTTGGTGCGCGTGCGCGCACCCTTGGTCGGCTTGCCCCATGGGGACACCGGATGCCGACCGCCGGAGGTGCGGCCTTCGCCGCCGCCGTGCGGGTGGTCGATCGGGTTCATCACGACGCCGCGGACCTTCGGGCGATAGCCCTTCAGCCGCATGCGGCCGGCCTTGCCGAAATTCTGGTTCGAATTGTCGGGGTTCGACACCGCGCCAACCGTCGCCATGCATTCCTGCCGCACCAGCCGGAGCTCGCCCGAGGAGAGGCGGATCTGGGCATAGCCGCCGTCGCGACCGACGAACTGGGCATAGGTGCCCGCCGCGCGCGCGATCTGGCCGCCCTTGCCCGCCTTCATCTCGACGTTATGCACGATCGTGCCGATCGGCATCGCGCTGAAGGGCATGGCATTGCCCGGCTTGATGTCGGCCTTGGCCGCGGCGATCACATTGTCGCCAACCGCCAGGCGCTGCGGCGCCAGGATATAGGCCTGTTCGCCGTCGGCATAGCCGATCAGCGCGATGAAGGCGGTCCGGTTCGGGTCGTATTCGATGCGGATGACCTTCGCCGGCACGTCGAACTTGCGCCGCTTGAAGTCCACGATCCGGTAGAGCCTTTTGACCCCGCCGCCACGCCGACGCATGGTGATCCGCCCGGTATTGTTCCGTCCGCCCTGTCCGGTCAGGCCCTCGGTGAGGGACTTGACGGGGCGGCCTTTCCAAAGCTCCGAACGGTCGATCAGAACCAGCCCGCGCTGGCCCGGCGTCGTAGGTTTGTACGATTTCAACGCCATCTTGCTGTCTTCCGTTTGCTTGTCGCCCCGGAGGGGCGCTATTTTTCTCGTCGCCCCGGAGGGGCGCCTTCATGTCGCCCTCGCGGGCGCTTGTCCGTTAGGCCCGTGTCTCGCTCAGAGGCCGGTCGACACGTCGATGGTGTTGCCCTCGACGAGCGTCACATAGGCCTTCTTCACGTCGTTGCGGCGGCCGGGGCGGCCCTTGAACTTCTTCACCTTGCCCTTGGTGACGGTGGTGTTGACCGCCTTCACCTTGACATTGAACAGCCTCTCGACCGCTTCCTTGATCCGCGGCTTGGTCGCGTCCATATGCACCTCGAACACGACGGCGCCATGCTCGGACGCCATCGTCGCCTTCTCGGTGATGATCGGCTTGCGGATCAGGTCGTAATGTTCCGGCTTCGCGTTCATTTCAGCCGCGCCTCCAGCGCTTCCACACCGGCCCTGGTCAGCACGAGCGTATCGCGGCGCAGGATGTCATAGACATTCGCGCCGATGCTCGGCAGCACGTCGAAGCCGTCGATATTGCGGGCCGCCAGTGCGAAATTCGCATTGACCTCGGCCCCGTCGATCACCAGCACCCGCTTCCAGCCGAGGTTCTTCACCGTCTGGGCGAGCGCCTTGGTCTTGGCCTCGGACAGCTCGGCGCTCTCGATGACGACGAGATCGCCGGCGCCGGCCTTGGCCGACAGCGCGTGCCGCAGGCCGAGGGCGCGGAACTTCTTCGTCAGATCATGCGCATGGCTGCGCGGGGTCGGGCCCTTGTAGGTGCCGCCCTTGCGGAAGGTCGGCGCCTTGCGCGAGCCGTGACGGGCGCCACCGGTGCCCTTCTGGCGATAGATCTTCTTGGTCGAATAGCTCACTTCCGACTTGCCGAGCGTCGAATGCGTGCCGGCCTGGCGCTTGGCCAGCTGGTAGCGCACGACGCGGTGCAGGATGTCGGCGCGCGGGACCAGCCCGAAGATCGCGTCGTCGAGCTCGATCGACCCGGCCGCGGACGCGTCCAGCTTGATCACATCGGTCTTCATTTCTCCTCGCTCCCTTCGGGGGCCGCGTCGTCGGTGGTCGGCGCCTCGCTCGCGGCGGCCTCGGCCGCCTCGATCGCCGCCTGCTCGGCCTCGGCGGCGGCGCGCTGGGCTTCGGCTTCGGCGGCGGCCGCCTCGGCGGCGGCCTTCTGCGCCGCGGCGTGCGCGGCCTCGGCGGCGGAGCGCAGCGCGGCCGGCAGGATCACATTCTCCGGCACCGCCTTCTTGACCGCGTCCTTGATCGTCACCCAGCCGCCCTTGGAGCCGGGAACCGCGCCCTTGACCATGATCAGCCCGCGGTCGGCGTCGGTGCGCATGACCTCGAGATTCTGCGTGGTCACACGGACCGAACCCATGTGGCCGGCCATCTTCTTGCCCTTGAACACCTTGCCAGGGTCCTGGCACTGGCCGATCGAACCGTGCGACCGGTGGCTGACCGACACGCCGTGCGTCGCCCGGAGGCCGCCGAAATTGTGCCGCTTCATGCCGCCGGCGAAACCCTTGCCGATGCTCGTGCCCGCGATGTCCACGTACTGGCCCGCGAAATAATGGTCGGCGGTGATCTCCTCGCCCACCCCGATCAGGTTCTCGGGGCTGACCCGAAACTCGGCCAGCTTGCGCTTCGGCTCGACCTTGGCGGCGGCGAAATGGCCGCGCATCGCCTGGGTCGTGCGCTTGGCCTTGGCCGCGCCCGCGCCGAGTTGCACGGCGGTATAGCCGTCACGCTCGCCGGTGCGCTGCGCCACGACCTGGACATTCTCCATGTGCAGGACGGTGACAGGAACCTGCCGCCCGTCCTCCAGGAACAGCCGGGTCATGCCCAGCTTCTTTGCTAATACTCCGGAACGCATCTTTCCCAGTCCCTCAGAGCTTGATTTCAACATCCACGCCCGCGGCGAGGTCGAGCTTCATCAGCGCGTCCACGGTCTGCGGGGTCGGATCTACGATGTCGAGCAGGCGCTTGTGGGTGCGGATCTCGAACTGCTCGCGGCTCTTCTTGTCGATATGCGGGCCGCGCAGCACGGTGAATTTCTCGATCTTGTTCGGCAGCGGGATCGGCCCGCGCACGCGCGCGCCGGTCCGCTTGGCCGTGTTCACGATCTCCGCCGTGCTGGCGTCGAGCACGCGATAGTCGAAGGCCTTCAGCCGGATGCGGATAGTCTGACCTTGCATTTCTTCGCCTCTTCGGCTGTCAGGTTACGTGTCGTGGCCGGGTCGGACCCCGGCCACCCTTCACCGTGTTGGCGTGCTACTCGATGATCTTCGAGACGACGCCGGCGCCGACGGTCCGGCCGCCTTCGCGGATGGCGAAGCGGAGCTTCTCCTCCATGGCGATCGGCGAGATCAGCGTGACCTCGAACTTCAGGTTGTCGCCCGGCATCACCATCTCGGTGCCGGCCGGCAGGCCGACGGTGCCGGTGACGTCCGTGGTGCGGAAGTAGAACTGCGGGCGGTAGTTGGCGAAGAACGGCGTGTGACGGCCACCCTCTTCCTTGGTCAGGATATAGGCCTCGGCCTCGAACTTGGTGTGCGGCTTGACGCTGCCCGGCTTGCAGAGCACCTGGCCGCGCTCGATGCCCTCGCGGTCGATGCCGCGCAGCAGGAGGCCGACATTGTCGCCCGCCTGGCCCTGGTCGAGCAGCTTGCGGAACATCTCGACGCCGGTGCAGGTGG
>NZ_CALAGI010000029.1 GCF_937891315.1 uncultured Amaricoccus sp.
CGGCGATCGCGTGGGGACCGAAGATCGCCGCCGAGCACGGCTTCCCGGCCGCGCTAGAAAGCGGCATCGCGGTCGCCACCGTCAGCCTGATCATCGCGAGCTTGCTCGGCGGCCCGCTGACGAAACTGCTGATCGAACGCAACGCGCAATTCAAACGGTGGTCGCGGCGGGCTACATCGTCTTCGTGGTGTTCCCCGCGCTGGGGCGGACCTATCAGGCGGCCGTCCTGTCGGGAGGCTTCACCGGTCTCTCGCTCGGCTCGACCCCGACCGCCATCGCCAGCATGTCGGCGATCACCAGGCGCTATGGGCCGTCGCCGAACGCCTTCGTGATCCTGCCGCTGGTCTCCGCCTTCTTCGTGGACATCGTCAACGTCGGCGCGATCACGCTCTTCCTGCGGCTGTAGCGGGCGGAATGACCGTTGCTAACGGTAACGTACTTCGCAGGTCCGTGATCGCCGCGCACCCTCGGCTCCGTCTTCTGGCCGGGGGTGGCGCACGTGGCGAAGGCTGACATCGCTGAAGCAGGACTCGCACGGGCGATGGAGCGCTTTCCCGAGGCGGCGCCCGCGCTGCGGCGGCTGGCGCGGACCGCCCCCGAGTTCTGCGAGATCTGCGAGGAATACGCCCTGGCCCGGCAGAGCCTCGCCGGCTTCGAGGCGCGCGCGGATGCCGCGGAGCGCCCGGAAATCGGCGACTATCGCACGGTGATCGCCGAGCTCGAACGCGAGATCGACCGCCTGCTGAAGGAGGCTGGACCGGACGGCTGACGCATCGCGCCGGGGGCGCCCGAACAGGATTCCGGCACGCCTGGCGACCTCGGGAGGAACGCCGAAGCAAGGGCGCGCCGGCCAGGAACGAGGCAAGAAGATGAAGAAGTTTCCAACCGCCTTTACCATCCTCTTCGGCCTGATCGTCCTTGTCGCGGCGCTGACCTGGATCATTCCCGCCGGGCAGTACGAGCGGGCGATGAACGAGACGCTCGGCAAGGAGGCGCCGGTTCCCGGCACCTACGCGCAGGTCGAGCCGAACCCGCAGGGCCTCGGCGCGGTGCTGATGGCGCCGATCGCCGGGCTCTACGATCCCGACACCGGCATGGCGAACGCCGTCGACGTGGCGGTCTTCGTGCTGGTCATCGGCGGCTTTCTCGCGGTGGTGACCAGGACCGGCGCCATCGACGCCGGCATCGGCTGGCTGCTGACCGCGCTCAGGGGCCGGGAGATCTGGATGATCCCGATCCTGATGACCGCCTTCGCCTTGGGCGGCACCAGCTACGGCATGGCCGAGGAGAGCCTCGCCTTCTACGCCATCGTGCTGCCGGTCTTCATCCGGGCGGGTTACGACGCGCTGACCGGGGTCGCGGTGATCCTGCTCGGCTGCGGCATCGGCACCCTCGGCTCGACCTTCAACGCCTTCGCGACGGTGGTCGGCTCCAACGCGGCCGGCGTGCCCTTCACCGACGGGCTGCTGCTGCGCGTGTTCATCCTCGTCGCCTGCCTCGCGGCGGGCATCCTCTACGTCGTGCGCTACGCCCGGGCGGTGAAGGCCGACCCGGCGCGCTCGGTCGTCGCGGCGCAGCGCGAGGCGAACGTCCAGCATTTCCTCAAGGGCTCCGAGGTCGGCGCCCCGCTGCCGGAGTTCAACCGCACGCGCGAGGTCATCCTCGCCCTCTTCGGCCTGACCTTCGTCGCCATGCTCTATGGTGTCATCGCCAAGGGCTGGTGGATGGGGCAGATGTCGGCGCTGTTCCTCGGCATGGCGATCCTCACCTTCTTCGTCGCCAAGTTCGACGCCGGCACGAAGATGGATGAACACACCTTCGTCGACACCTTCGTGAACGGCGCCCGCGACCTGCTCGGCGTCGCGCTCATCATCGGCGTGGCCCGCGGCATCGTGGTGGTGATGGACGCCGGCAAGATCACCGACACCATCCTGCATGCCCGCGAGGCGGCGCTGGGCGGGCTCGCCCCGGTCGCCTTCATCAACCGGATGCTGCTGAACCAGACCGTGCTGTCCTTCCTCGTACCCTCGTCCTCCGGCCTCGCCGTCCTGTCGATGCCGATCCTGGCACCGCTCGCCGACTTCGCCGGGGTGGCGCGGAGCCTCGTCGTCACCGCCTACCAGTCGGCGAACGGCTGGGTGAACCTGTTCAACCCGACGTTCGCGGTGGTGATGGGCGGGCTCGCGATCGGGCGGGTAGCCTACGACAAGTGGCTGCGTTTCGTCTGGCCGCTGCTCCTCATCCTCGCCGTCATCGTCTCGGGCGCGCTCAGCCTCTCGGCGATGATGGCCGACACGCCCGCTGCCCAGACCGCCGCGCCCAACGTCACGCCAGCCAACTGAGAGCGCGAACGCGCCAGAACCGGAGGAACCCCATGCAACTCGGCGTCCATTCGGAGATCGGCAAGCTCCGCAAGGTCATGGTCTCGCGCCCCTCGCTCGCCCATGAGCGGCTGACGCCCGGCAACTGTCATGATCTGCTCTTCGATGACGTGATCTGGGTGCAGAAGGCGCGCTCGGACCATGCCGACTTCGTGCTGAAGATGAAAGACCGCGGGATCGAGGTCTTCGATATCCAGGACCTGCTCACTGACATCCTGCGCGACAACCCCGAGGCGCGCGCCTTCATCCTCGACCGGCGGATCACGCCGAACCAGGTCGGGCCGGCGCTCGCCAAGGTGCTGCGCCCCTGGCTCGACGAGGCGGATCCGCATTTCCTCGCGCGGCACCTGCTGGGCGGCGTGGTGCTCGAGGACATGCCAGCGGAGATCGTCACGCCGCTCATGCGCGACGCCCTCTCCGAGACCGAGTTCCTGGTGAAGCCGGTCCCGAACGCCCTCTTCCAGCGCGACCCCTCCTGCTGGATCTACGGCGGTGTCACCTGCAACCCGATGTACTGGCCGGCGCGCAGGCCCGAGGCGCTCATCCAGCGCGCCGTCTACAAGTTCCATCCCGAATTCACCGGCAACGAATTCGAGATCTGGTGGGGCGACAGCGACGAGGACTGGGGCAACACCTCGATGGAGGGGGGCGACGTCATGCCGATCGGCAAGGGCGTCGTCCTCATCGGCATGGGCGAGCGCTCGACGCGACAGGCGGTCAACCAGGTCGCCGACCGCCTGTTCGAGAAGGGCGCCGCCGAGCGGGTCATCGCCTGCGCGATGCCGAAGAGCCGGGCGGCGATGCATCTCGACACCGTCTTCACCTGCCTCGACCACGACAAGGTGACGGCGTTCCGCGCCGTCGTCGACGAGATCACCTGCTTCTCGCTCCGCCCCGACGGCAAGGGCGAGGTCGAGATCATCCGGGAGAAGGGCCACCTCTTCGACGTCTACAAGGACGCGCTCGGCCTGAAGGATCTGCTTGTCATCGGCACCGGCGGCAACGCCTTCGACGCCGAGCGCGAGCAGTGGGACGACGGCAACAACGTCGTCGCCTTGGAGCCCGGGGTCATCGTCGGCTACGACCGCAACACCCACACCAACACGCTGCTCAGGAAGGCCGGGGTCGAGGTCGTCACCATCGGCAGCCAGGAGCTCGGCCGTGGCCGCGGCGGCGGCCACTGCATGACCTGCCCGATCCTGCGCGATCCGGCCTACTGAGGGAGGGGAAGCCCATGTCGTTCAATCTCAAGGGTCGCAGCTACCTGAAGCTCGACGACTTCAGCCAGCGCGAGATGCTCTACCTCCTCGACCTCTCCCGCGACCTGAAGCGGGCGAAGTACAGTGGCACCGAGCGCGAGTTGCTCAAGGGCAAGGAAATCTGCCTGATCTTCGAGAAGACCTCGACCCGCACCCGCTGCGCCTTCGAGGTGGCGGCGCATGACCAGGGCGCGCATGTCACCTATCTCGATCCGAGCGGCAGCCAGATCGGCCACAAGGAGTCGATGAAGGACACCGCCCGCGTCCTCGGGCGGATGTTCGACGCCATCGAGTTCCGCGGCTCGTCGCAGCACGCGGTGGACGACCTCGCCAAATACGCCGGCGTCCCGGTCTACAACGGCCTGACCGATGACTGGCACCCGACGCAGATGCTCGCCGACATGCTGACCATGGTCGAGCATTCCGACAAGCCGCGCAGCCAGATCGCCTACGCCTTCCTCGGCGACGCGCGCAACAACATGGGCAACTCGCTCCTCGTGCTCGGCGCCATGATGGGCTGCGATGTCCGCATGGTGGCGCCGAAGGCCAACCAGCCGCATGACGACGTGCAGGCGATCGCGAAGAAATGGGCGGATCAGACCGGCGCGCGGCTGATGGTGACGGACGACATCGACGCGGGCGTGAAGGGCGTCGACTTCGTCCACACCGACGTCTGGGTCTCGATGGGCGAGCCGAAGGAGGTCTGGGCCGAGCGGATCAAGCTGCTCTCGCCCTACCAGGTCAACGCGGCCCTGATGAAGAAGACCGGCAATCCGACGGTGAAGTTCATGCACTGCCTCCCCGCCTTCCACAACACCGAGACCAAGGTCGGCCAGGACATCTTCGAGAAGTTCGGGATCAAGGAGATGGAGGTGACGGAAGAGGTCTTCGAGAGCCCGATGAACGTCGCCTTCGAACAGGCCGAGAACCGGCTGCACACCATCAAGGCGATCCTCGTCGCCACCCTCGCGGGGTGACGCCAATGGCCCGCATCGTCGTCGCCCTCGGCGGCAACGCCCTCCTGAAGCGCGGCGAGGCCCTCACCGCATCGAACCAGCGCCGCAATGCCCGCGTCGCGGCGGAGGCGCTGGCCCCGCTCTGCGCCGGAAACGAGCTGGTCATCACCCACGGCAACGGTCCGCAGGTCGGGTTGCTCGCGCTGCAGGAACTCGCCTGGCCGGGTGAGGATGCGCCGCTCGACGTGCTCGGCGCCGAGACCGAAGGCTCGATCGGCTACATGATCGAGCAGGAACTCGGCAACCTCCTGCCCGCCGAGACACCCCTCGCCACCCTCCTGACCATGGTCGAGGTCGGTCCCGACGACCCGGCCTTCGCCGACCCGACCAAGTTCGTCGGCCAAGTCTACGACGAGGCCGAGGCGAAGGCCGAGGCCGCGTCGAAGGGCTGGACGGTCAAGCCCGACGGCGACAAGTGGCGGCGCGTCGTCCCCTCGCCGCCGCCGAAGCGCATCTTCCAGCTTCGCCCGATCCGCTGGCTGCTGGAGAAGGGCACCGTCGTCATCGCCGCCGGCGGCGGCGGCATCCCGACGATGTACGAGAAGGGAACGAAGCGCCTCGTCGGCGTCGAATGCGTCATCGACAAGGATCGCGCCACCGCGCTCCTCGCCCGCGAGATTGGCGCGAGCGTCTTCGTCTGCGCCACCGACGCCGACGCGGTCTACCTCGACTGGGGCAAGCCGTCGCAGCGGGCGATCCGCTGGGCAACGCCCGACGCGATGGACGCCTATTCCTTCCCCGCCGGTTCGATGGGCCCGAAGGTCGAGGCAGCGCAGGACTTCGCCCGCGCCACCGGCGGCCGGTCGATCATCTGCGCCCTCGCCGACGTCGCCGCCGCCGTGCGCGGCGACAAGGGCACCACCATCGCCCCCAATGCCGGGGAGACCACCTTCCGCTGAGGCCCGCCGATGCGCTTCCACCGATCGCCCGCTCCGAAGCCCCTCGGCCTCTGGTCGGCGCTCGTCCCCGTCGTCACGCTGGTCGTCCTCCTCGGCCTCTCCTTCACCCTCTTCGGCGACGGCGCGGCGAGCGGCCCGAACCAGGTGGCGCTCCTCTTCTGCTCCCTCGTCGCCATCGCCGTCGCCCGGTGGCACGGCCACACGATCGACTCGTTGCGCGACGCCGCCGTCGCCAGCGTCACCGCCGGTCTGCCCGCGATCTTCATCCTCCTCTCCGTCGGTGCCCTGATCGGCACCTGGGCGATGAGCGGCACGCTGACCGCCATGGTCTACTTCGGCCTGCAGCTCCTCAGCCCCGCCTTCTTCTACCCGACGACCTGCCTGATCTGCCTCGTCGTCGCCGTCTCGATCGGCAGTTCCTGGACCACCGCCGGCACCCTCGGCATCGGCCTGATGGGCATCGCCCGTGAGATGGGCCTCGATCCGGCGATCACCGCAGGGGCTGTCATCTCCGGCGCCTATTTCGGCGACCGCCTGTCGCCGCTCTCCGGCACCGCCAACCTCGCCTGCGCCGCCGCCGGGGCCGACCTCTACGACCATGTCCGCGAGTCGCTCTGGACCGCGGTCCCCTCTCTCGCCATCGCGCTCCTCGTCTTCTGGTCGCTCGGCGCCCCGGTCGCGTTCGACCCCTCGGCGGCCACCGCCCGTATCGCGGCCGTCGCCGACCCGCGCCTCCTCCACTTCCTGCCGCTCTTCCTCGTGCTCCTGATGGCCGCCCTGCGCTGGCCGCCCTTCGTCGCCATCTTCCTCGGGGCGCTGGCCGGCGCGGTCCTCGCCGTCGTGGACGCCCCGGACCGCGTCGTGGCCTTCGCCGGCCCGGCGCCGACCCACGACCTCGCGCTCCTCAAGGGCGTCTGGTCCGCCCTCTCCGACGGCTTCGTGTCGACGACAGGCGAGCCCGTCGTCGACACGCTCCTCACCCGCGGCGGCATGGCGAGCATGTTGCCGACGGTCTGGCTCATCCTCGTCGCCCTCGCCTTCGGCGGCTTCATCGAGAAGGCCGGTGTCCTCGAGCGCCTGATCGGCCCGGTCATCGCCGCCGCCCGCTCGGTCGGCGCGCTCTGCACCGCGCTCGTCGCCGCCGCGTTCGGCACCAACCTGCTGGCCTCCGACCAGTATATCGCCGTCGTCCTCCCCGGCCGGATGTTCCGCCCGGCCTTCGCCGCCCGCGGCCTCGCGCCCGTCGTCCTGTCCCGCTCCCTCGGCGACAGCGCGGCCGTTACGTCGCCGCTCGTCCCCTGGAACAGCTGCGGCGCCTACATGGCCGCGACCCTCGGCGTCGCGACCACGAGCTACCTCCCCTACGCCGTCTTCAACCTCCTCAACCCGCTCGTCTCGATCGCCTTCGCCTTCCTCGGCCTGCGCCTGCTGCGCGCGCCGGGAGCGGTCACCGAAAGGAGCCTGCCATGACTCTCCGCGCCGCCGTCGCCGCCTGCGCCCTGCTCGCGGCGGCGCCCGCCCTCGCGCAGCAGGCGAGCACCGCCGACATCGACAGGATGATGGCGGTGATCGAGGCGCAGCAGAAGCAGATCGACGCCATGCGGGCCGAGCTGAACACGCTGAAGTCGCAGCGGACCGCCAGCGCCGCCCCGACCCACGCCGCCCCCGTCGCGGTCGCCGCGACCACCGCCCCGGCCGCCCCGTCGGTCGACGAGGACGACCGGACCGGCGCCCAGATGGTCGCCGAGGGCTTCACCTGGAAGGACACCAGCGGCCGCTCCCTGACGCTCTCCGGTCAGATCAACCCCGCGTTCAACGTCGTCGACGACGGCATCTCCACCGACGTCTTCATCGTCGACAACGACACCTCCGGCACCCGCTTCCGCCTCGACGCCGACGCGCCGCTGGGGCAGACGACGCTCGGCGCCACCCTCGAGATCGGTGCCAGCCCCAACAACTCCTACGACGTCAGCCAGCTCGCCCCCCAGACCGACGCCGACTTCAACGTCCGCCGCGCCGAGGTCACCTTCCGCGACGACCGCTACGGCCGCCTGCAGCTCGGCAAGGGCTCGAGCGCCGCCGACGACACCGCCGAATACGACCTCTCGCTGGTCGCCGGCCCGATCATGTACGCCGGCGTCGCCGACATCGCCGGCGGCATCCTCTTCACCGACGGCACCGACTATTCCGGCACCACCGTCGGCGACGCCTTCTTCGACTTCGACGGCGACCGCCTCGCCCGAATCCGCTACGACACCCCGATGTTCGGCCCGCTCCAGGGATCGGCTTCCTACGGCCAGGACGACCAGTGGGCGGCCGCCGTCACCCTCGGCGGCGACTATGGCGACTGGAGCGGCTGGACCGTCGGCGACTTCACCGTTCTTGCCGCTGCCTCGGTCTACAACACGACCGACGACACGGTCGACTACGCCTACGCCGCGTCCGGCTCGGTGCTGCACGACCCGACCGGGCTGAGCCTCACCCTCTCCACCGGCGGCTACCATCTCGCCGAGGGCGACGACCCGTCAAACGTCTACGCCAAGCTCGGCTGGGACACGGAGTTCTGGCCGCTGGGGCCGACCGGCTTCGGCGTCGACTACACCCAAGGCGACAACATTTCGTCCGAGGGTGCCGACGGCACATCCTACGGACTTGCCGCCGTACAGCGCATCGACCGCTACGGTATCGACCTCTACGCGCAGATTCGCCGGTACGAGCTCGACCAAACCTCGGATCCTGAACTGAACAACGTCACCGTCGGCACCTTCGGCACGAAGTTCACCTTCTGATCCCGGCGGGTCGACGGATGTCTGGCTGGCGGGTCGACGGATGTCTGGCTGGCGGTTCTGGCCGGCGGTCGAGCGTCCCCCCTTGAACTGGCCGGGACCGCGATAGCGCGGCAATCGACAACCGCGCGGCGACCTGCCTCGGGGAGAGTCATTTCTCAGGGGCGGGCCAGATGCGACATCCGCGCGCCGCGGGGCCATTTCGGCACGGCGCATTCGACCCCCTGCGCCGAGATCACGCCGAACGCGTCCTAGGCCGAGGTCGCGGTCTTGCGACCTCGGCTCGGCGAACTTCGCGGCGCACGTCATGCTTTCGGACCTCGACGCGGCCAAGCTGGCACGCGCAGTCGCGACCGCCACGCGGATGCTCGACAACGTCATCGACGCGACGCTCTACACCATCCCCCAAGCCGAGTGCTCAAACGCGCCCCGGCCAGCCTCGGACCCACGGGCCTCCGGGACGCGCTCCAAACGCCGCGCGTCCCCTATGCCAGCGACGCCGCCGTCGCCTGTCAGAAATGGACCGAGCGCGTCGTGCCCGGCTTCTCGAGCGGTGGCGCGAACTTGGTCAGGTTGATGCCCTCCACGGCCGCCTTGTACTCCTCCGCGGTCGGCGTGCGCCCGAGGATGGCGGACAGGACGACCACCGGAGTCGATGCGAGCAGGGACTCGCCCTTCTTCTCCGCCGTGTCCTCGACGACACGCCCCTGGAACAGGCGTGTGGAGGTGGCCAGGACCGTGTCGCCCTTCTCGGCCTTCTCCTGGTTGCCCATGCAGAGGTTGCAGCCGGGACGCTCGAGATAGAGGATGTTCTCGTACTGGGTACGGGCCGTGTTCTTCGGGAACATGTCGTCGAATTCGAAGCCCGAGTACTTCTGCAGGATCTCCCAGTCGCCCTCGGCCTTGAGCTCGTCGATGATGTTGTAGGTGGGCGCCGCCACGACGAGAGGCGCCTTGAACTCCACCTTGCCCTGCGCCTTCTCGACGTTCTTCAGCATCTGGGCGACGATCTTCATGTCGCCCTTGTGCACCATGCAGGAGCCGACAAAGCCCAGATCGACCTTCTTCGTCCCGCCATAGTAGGAAACGGGGCGGATCGTGTCGTGGGTATAGCGGCGCGACACGTCGGCGTTGTTCACGTCGGGGTCGGCGATCATCGGCTCGTCGATCAGGTCCAGGTCCACGACGACCTCGGCGAAGTATTTCGCGGTGTCGTCGGGGGACAGCGCGGGCTTTTCACCCGAGCGGATTTCCGTGATGCGCGCATCGGCCTTGTCGATCAGGCCCTGAAGCGTCTGCGCGGCATTGTCCATGCCCTTGTCGATCATGATCTGGATGCGCGACTTGGCGATCTCCAGCGACTCGATCAGCGTCTCGTCCTGGCTGATGCAGATCGAGGCCTTGGCCTTCATCTCCGCCGTCCAGTCGGTGAAGGTGAAGGCCTGGTCGGCCAGCAGCGTGCCGATATGGACCTCGATGATCCGCCCCTGGAACACGTTGTCGCCATGCTGCTTCAGCATCTGCGCCTGGGTCGCGTGCACCACGTCGCGGAAGTCCATCCAGGGCTTCATCTTGCCCTTGAACGTCACCTTGACCGATTGCGGGACCGGCATCGTCGCCTCGCCCGTCGCCAGCGCCAGCGCCACGGTGCCCGAGTCGGCGCCGAAGGCCACGCCCTTGGACATGCGGGTATGGCTGTCGCCGCCGATGATGATCGCCCAGTCATCCACGGTGATGTCGTTCAGCACCTTGTGGATCACGTCCGTCATCGAATGATAGACGCCCTTCGGGTCGCGGGCGGTGATGACGCCGAAGTTGTTCATGAAGGACATGAGCTTCGGAATGTTGACCTGCGCCTTCTTGTCCCAGACCGAGGCGGTGTGACAGCCCGACTGATAGGCGCCATCGACGATCGGCGAGATGACGGTCGCCGCCATCGCCTCGAGCTCCTGCGCCGTCATCAGGCCGGTGGTGTCCTGCGACCCCACGATGTTCACCTTGACCCGCACGTCCGAGCCGGCGTGCAGCACCTTGCCCGGGGTCACGCCGACGGCGTTGCGGTTGAAGATCTTCTCGACGGCGGTCAGGCCCTGGCCCTCGACGGTGATCTCCTTGTTGGGGGCGAAGACCGCCGTCGGCTCGATGCCCAGCGTCTCCGCCGCGAAGGTCTGGAGCTTCTTGCCGAAGACGATGGCATAGGAGCTGCCCGCCCGCATGAACTCCACCTTCTGCGGGGTGAAGGCGGCCGCCACGTCGACCAGCTCCTTGCCGCTCTCGTCGCGGAGCTTCTTGTTCTTGACGTCGATCGTCAGGACGGTGCCGGTCTCGACCGAATATGTCTGATCGAGGATCGGGTTGCCTTCGTTGTTGAGGATCGGCTTGCCGTCCGCGCCGGTCTTCTTGACCCAGTTCTTCAGGTTGATGCCGATGCCGCCGGTCACGTCGACCGTGGTCGCGAAGATCGGCGAGATGCCGTTGGTGCCGGCGACGACCGGGGCCACGTTGACGAAGGGCACATAGGGGCTGGCCTTGCGGCCGGTCCAGAGCGCCACGTTGTTCACACCGGACATGCGCGACGAGCCGACGCCCATCGTCCCCTTTTCCGCGATCAGCATCACCCGCTTGTCGGGATGCTGCTCGCGCATCGCCACGATCTCCTGCTGCGCCGCGGGCGAGATCATGCACAGGCCGTGCAGCTCGCGGTCGGACCGCGAATGCGCCTGGTTGCCGGGGGACAGCAGGTCGGTGGAGATGTCGCCTTCCGCGGCGACATAGGTCACGACCTTGATCTCGTCCTCGATGTCCGGGAGCTTTGTGAAGAACTCGGCCTTGGCATAGCTTTCGAGGATGCCCTTCGCGACCGCGCTGCCGGCCTTGTAGGCATCGCCCAGCCGGGCCATGTCGGCATCGTAGAGGAACACCTGGGTCTTCAGCACCTCCGCGGCCTGCGCCGCGATCGCCGGATCATCCCCGAGCGCCAGATCGAGGAGAACCTCGACGGACGGGCCGCCCTTCATGTGCGACAGAAGCTCGAACGCGAAGGCGGGCGTGATCTCGGGGACGACGGCGGCGCCGAGGATGATCCGCTTCAGGAACTTCGCCTTCACCCCCGCGGCGTTCGTCGTGCCGGGCAGGGTGTTGTAGATGAAGAACTCGAGCGAGCGTTCCCGGTGCTCGTTCCCGGGCGCCTCGATCTGCGCGATGAGTTCTCCGACCAGCGCCCCATCGTCGATGGGCTTGGGATGCAGACCCTGCTCCTTGCGCGTCTCAATCTCGGTCAGGTAGTCCGTGTACAGGCTCATGGCGATCCCCCCGGTTCGGCGCTGCGTGCTGAACACCGAAGCAAAGCCCACCGTGAAGCACCCGGCAAACGGCGGCTAGCTCGATTTTATGCCGAAGTAGGCGAAATGAACGGGAATGGCAAGGGATTCTCTGCCGGGCGGAATGCCCGGGTAGGCCCGAAATCGAGCGGCGCGTCACGGGGTGACGCCGTTAGGGCCGCCGGGACCGCCCGGCCATGGTCCGCGCGGCGCCCGCGGGCGCCGGCGCCGTCGCGACGCTCCACCGCCGGCGCGCAGGGCTGGACACTCTCCGCTGGACACTCGCCATCAGCGCATTCTCCGGGTAGATTGCCAGAAAGCCGCGGGAAGTCATCGAAATCCTCAGAAACCGGGCGCCATGCTCCAGAACCCCATGCTCACCTTGTGCATCAGTTCGTCCTGCCCCGAACGCCGGATTTCAGCGGCCGGCCTCACGGCATTCAGCGCGTGCGGACTGGCGCCGTCATCGGATCGCGGGCACGCCGGGCGCGCCATTCCGGACAAGGTGTCGAGAAGGCGCTCCTCATGTCGGGAAAGCAGGGGTCCGACGCCAGAAGGATCGACATCGTCGGGCACGTTCCGCCGATAGGCCGCGAAAACCGCGTCCAGAACCTCGCGCAGTGCGTCCTGGGACAAGGCGCGCGCAACGGCATCCTCGACAACGCCCTTCTCGCCGCCTTGCCGCAGCCAATCCCGGTAGATTGCGACAAGAAGCGCCTCGTCTTCGTTGAGGTCGCTGAATCCGAGGCTGACCATCCGATGTTCCCCGCGTTCGAGATTTGAAAGCTGGGTGGCGGTCGCGACCTGGGCACGGATCAATAGCCGCTCCACGCCATTCCGGCAACAAGGAACGCGGGCGGGCAGCGGTCAGTTTGAAATTCAGGTTTCAGGTCGCCGGGCTTCAGGTCGCCGGGCTTTGGCGAGATGGTTTCCCAAAGCCTGGCGATCCGCCCGCGGGTGGTTTCGATCCCGCGTTCTCGCGTGATGCGATCTGGTGGAAACTCCACCTTCTCCCCGAAAGGCGAGACGATGTGAACTGGCGCGGTGGATGTCCCGCCCAGCGGCGTCTCGCGTGGTGTTGCGGCGCCGAAGCCGGTGCTCACACCAGATCGTCCAACCTCCGTTCGAGCCTCTTCCGGTCCGGTCGCAAGGGTCCGGACCGGCTCATGAAGTGCGCCGAGACGATCGTTTCCGCCGCTGGCGAAAGCGCGCAATAGAGCCGGGCGAAGAGCGCCCGCGCCCCCGGGCCCGGCCAGTCCGGCGGCAGGAACGGTGGCGGCAGCAGGGGGTCGCGCAGCGCCAGTTCCCGGTATGCGTGGACGAGAAGCAGCCTGAGCCCGAGCGCGGCGTCGTGTGGCACGTCCCCCGAGTCCCACGGTTCGAAATGCTCGATGAAACAACGCATGCGTCCGGACAGCGCCGAAAGCTGCCAGGCCGCGGCGAGCAGGTCGCCCAGTCTCCCGTCGTCCGTCGCGGCGGAAAACAAGCACCCCGGAAGCCGTGGCAACGACGCTCCGCGGTCGGGCAGAACCGCGAGATGCGGGGACAGGAATCCGAAACGATGCCGGGCGAGGATCCGTGCCGCCGCCTCGCGGTTCTCGTCCGGCAGGGCAACGAGATGCCAGGCGCGCATCGGTGCCGGCTCAACCGGCGCGTAGATCAGCCGGGCGGCCGCGGAGAAGGCACCGGCCGCGCGCTGGGTCAATCGGTAGTAGCTCCGCCGGCCTTCCCTGGTTCCTTCCAGTTGCCCCGCGGCGACCAGTCGGCTCAACGCGGTCCGTACGCGGGATTCCGAGATGCCCACGGTTGCGAGTGTTTCCAAGATGTTACCGGTCCACACCTCGCCGCCCCTCGGTGAGATCACGTCGCCGTAGAGCGTCACTATGAAGGTCGCCGCGCTGACGGGTAAGGCGTTGAGCAGGCCGGCGAACGCGCCGGACGGCTCCGCGGGAGCGGCGTGGCTGGTCATGCTGTCTCACGCAAAGCTCGCTCCATATGGGCAGACTCACAGAAGCATCACGCTTTGTCCAAGATTTTTCCGTTTGCTGTGATGTTTCTATATACATTGACCGACCGGTCGGCTAATGTCTGATCAACAAGACGACTCGGGTGGGAGGAAATCGACGAATGGACGCCTTCATCTGCGATGCGGTCAGGACGCCGATCGGGCGCTATGCGGGGGCGCTCGCTTCCGTCCGCGCCGACGATCTCGCCGCCGTCCCGCTGCGGGCGCTGGCCGAACGCAACACCGGCGTGCGCTGGGAAGAGGTCGATGACCTGATCTTCGGCTGCGCCAACCAGGCGGGCGAGGACAACCGCAACGTCGGGCGGATGGCGGTGCTGCTCGCCGGCCTACCGATCGCGGTGCCGGGGACGACGATCAACCGGCTGTGCGGCTCCGGCATGGACGCGGTCGGGCAGGCGGCGCGGGCGATCCGGGCGGGCGACGCCGACCTGATGCTCGCCGGCGGCGTCGAGAGCATGACCCGCGCGCCCTTCGTGATGCCCAAGGCCGAGAGCGCCTACAGCCGCGCCAACGCCGTCTACGACACCACGATCGGCTGGCGCTTCGTCAACCCGAAGATGAAGAAGCAGTTCGGCGTCGACTCGATGCCGCAGACCGCCGACAATGTCGCGGCCGATTTCAACATCTCCCGCGCCGATCAGGACGCCTTCGCGGCCCTGAGCCAGGCACGGTGGGCGGCGGCGCAGAAGGCCGGCAAGTTCAAGGACGAGATCGTCCCGGTGACGATCCCGCAGAAGAAGGGCGATCCGATCGTCTTCGACACCGACGAGCATCCGCGCCCCGGCACCACCGCCGAGTCGCTGACCAAGCTCAAGGGCGTCAACGGGCCGGACCTCACCGTCACCGCGGGCAATGCCTCGGGCGTCAACGATGGCGCGGCGGCGCTGGTCCTCGCCTCCGAGGCGGCGGCGAAGGCGCACGGGCTGACCCCGAAGGC
Organism: uncultured Amaricoccus sp.; assembly: GCF_937891315.1. GTDB lineage: Bacteria > Pseudomonadota > Alphaproteobacteria > Rhodobacterales > Rhodobacteraceae > Amaricoccus. The sequence goes on from NZ_CALAGI010000029.1 coordinate 14,625, forward strand.
GCGGGTCGTCGCGATGGCGGCGGCGGGCGTCGAGCCGCGGATCATGGGCATTGGCCCCGCGCCGGCGGCGAAGCGCGTTCTGGCGCGGGCCGGGCTGACGATCGGGCAGATGGACGTGATCGAGCTCAACGAGGCGTTCGCGGCGCAGGGGCTGGCGACGCTCCGGGACCTTGGCCTGCCGGACGATGCGGAGCATGTCAATCCCAATGGCGGCGCGATCGCGATCGGCCATCCGCTCGGCATGTCGGGCGCGCGGCTGATCACCACCGCCATGTACGAACTGCACCGCCGCGGCGGCCGCTACGCGCTCTGCACCATGTGCATCGGCGTCGGCCAGGGTATCGCCGCGATCATCGAACGCGTCTGAGGGAGGAAGTCATGTACGCACAGCTGGTCCAGACCGACGGCCTGAAGTCCGCCGAGGAGATGACGCCCGAGGAGCGCGCCTTTCAGGAGCGCATCGACCGCGGCGAGAAGATCGAGCCGAAGGAGTGGATGCCCGAGGGCTACCGCAAGACCCTGATCCGCCAGATCGGCCAGCACGCCCATTCCGAGATCGTGGGCCAGCTGCCCGAGGGCAACTGGATCACCAGAGCACCCACGCTCGAGCGCAAGGCGATCCTGCTCGCCAAGGTGCAGGACGAGGCCGGGCACGGGCTCTATCTCTACTGCGCCGCCGAGACGCTCGGGGTCAGCCGCGACGAGCTGATGGAGCGGCTGCACAACGGCAAGATGAAGTATTCCTCGATCTTCAACTATCCCACCCTGACCTGGGCCGACATGGGCGCGGTCGGCTGGCTGGTCGACGGCGCGGCGATCATGAACCAGGTGCCGCTGCAGCGGACCAGCTTCGGCCCCTATTCCCGGGCGATGATCCGCATCTGCAAGGAAGAGAGCTTCCACCAGCGGCAGGGCTATGCCGTGATGATGAAGATGGCCGCCGGCACCCCGGCGCAGAAGGCGATGGCGCAGGATGCGCTCAACCGGCTCTGGTATCCGGCGCTGATGATGTTCGGGCCGTCGGACAAGGACTCGGTGCATTCCGCCCAGTCGATGGCCTGGAAGATCAAGATGAACACCAACGACGAGCTTCGGCAGAAGTTCGTCGACCAGACGGTGCCGCAGGTGAAGTACCTCGGGCTGACCGTGCCCGACCCGGAACTGAAGTGGAACGAGGAAAAGGGCGGCCACGACTTCTCCGAGCCTGACTGGTCGGAGTTCTTCGACGTGATCGCCGGCAACGGCCCCTGCAACGCCGACCGCCTCGGCGCCCGGGTCAAAGCCTGGGACGACGGCGCCTGGTTCCGCGAGGGGCTGGTCGCCCACGCCGAGAAGGCCGCCGCCCGCCGCGCGCCCGTCGCCGCCGAATAAAAGCCAGGAATGCGCGCAGGCGCAGCCCGAGTCAGGGGAGAGAACGAATGTCCAAGGAATGGCCGCTCTGGGAAGTCTTCATCCGGGGCCAGCACGGGCTGAACCACCGCCACGTCGGCAGCCTGCACGCGCCGGACGCCGAAATGGCGATCAATAACGCCCGCGACGTCTACACCCGCCGCAACGAGGGCGTGTCGATCTGGGTGGTGCCGTCGGCCGCGATCACCGCGTCGAGCCCGTCGGAGAAGGGCCCGCTCTTCGAGCCCGCCAACTCCAAGGTCTATCGCCACCCGACCTTCTACGACATCCCCGAAGAAGTGGGGCATATGTGATGCCTTCGCTTCCCGACATGACCACGCCCGACGTGGCGGAGCTGGCGCGCGCGGCCGTCAGCACCGGCCACCACAACGAGATCCCGAGGCCGGACGAAGGGCAGGACGCGCTCTTCGAGGTGCTGCTCCGCCTCGGCGACGCGACGCTGATCCTCGGGCATCGCGTTTCCGAATGGTGCGGGCATTCGCCGGCGCTGGAGGAGGATATCGCGCTCGCCAACGTCGCGCTCGACCTCATCGGCCAGACGCAGATGTGGCTCGGCCTCGCCGGCGAAGTCGAGGGCAAGGGGCGGTCGGCCGACGATCTCGCCTATCTCCGCGACGCCTGGGACTTCCGCAATCCGTTGATCGTCGAGCGCCCGAACGGCGACTTCGGCCACACGCTGATGCGGCAGTTCCTGTTCGACGCCTTCCATTTCGAGCTGCTGAAGGCGCTGACCTCCTCGTCCGACTCCCGCGTCGCCGAGATCGCCGCCAAGGCCTCGAAGGAAGTCGCCTACCACCTCGAACGCTCGTCGGACCTCGTGATCCGCCTCGGAGACGGCACGGACGAGAGCCGGCGCCGGATGCAGGCGGCGCTCGATGCGCTCTGGCCCTACGCGGGCGAGCTGTTCCTCGCGGACGAGAAGGACGTTGCCGTCGCGGCCGAGGGCGTCGCCCCCAACCCGCGCGACCTCAAGGCCGCCTGGGACGCGATCGTGCGCGACGTGCTGACCGAGGCGACGCTGACGATCCCCGAGGGCACCTTCGCCCACAAGGGCGGCAAGCGCGGCGTCCATACCGAGTATCTCGGCTACATCCTCGCCGACATGCAGTTCCTGCAGCGCGCCTATCCCGGCAGCTCCTGGTAGGACCGAGGCCATGATGACCGCGACCCACCCCAGCACCGCCGAGGTCTGGGACTGGCTGAGCCATGTCCCCGACCCCGAGATCCCGGTGATCAGCCTGACCGACCTCGGCATCATCCGCGATGTCGCCTGGGACGACGACACCCTCGTCGTCACCGTGACGCCCACCTATTCCGGTTGCCCGGCGACGGCGATCATCAACCTCGACATCGAGACGCACCTGCGCGGTCACGGCGTCGAGAAACTGAAGCTGAAGCGCCAGATCTCGCCGCCATGGACCACCGACTGGATCAGCGCCGAGGGCCGCGACAAGCTGCGCGCCTACGGCATTGTCCCGCCGATCGACGGCACCGCCGCCGACGGACGGCTGATCGGCCGCGTCAACCGGATGGCCGGCGGCAACCTCGCCATCGCCTGCCCGCGCTGCGGGTCCGTGCATACCTCCAAGGTCAGCCAGTTCGGCTCCACGCCGTGCAAAGCCAGCTACCGCTGCGACGACTGCCTGGAGCCCTTCGACTACTTCAAGTGCATCTGAGCGGACAAGGACAACCGAAATGGCACGCTTCCATTCCCTCGATGTCGTCGACGTCCGCAAGGAAACGCGCGACGCCGTCGTCGTCACCCTGAAGCCGCGCGCCGAGGACGCGGCGCTCTTCAACTTCACCCAAGGGCAATACCTCACCTTCCGCCGCAAGTTCGAGGATGACGAACTCCGCCGCAGCTACTCGATCTGCGCGGGCCGGGGCGAAGGCCACCTCCAGGTCGGCATCAAGCGCGTCGACGGCGGCGCCTTCTCCACCTGGGCCAACGAGGACCTCAAGGCCGGCACCACCCTCGAAGCCATGCCCCCGATGGGTCGCTTCTTCACCGCCATCGAGCCCGAGGCGGCGAAGAACTACCTCGGCTTCGCCGGCGGCTCCGGCATCACGCCGCTCCTCTCGATTATCAAGACCGTGCTCGCGGCGGAGCCGAAGGCGACCTTCACCCTCGCCTACGCCAACCGCCAGATCAGCTCGATCATGTTCCGCGAGGAGCTGGAGGACCTGAAGAACCGCTACCTCGGCCGCCTTTCGATCATCCACATCCTCGAATCCGAGGCCCAGGACATCGAGCTCTTCACCGGCCGTATCGACTCTGCGAAATGCGCGGCGCTCTTCGAGAGCTGGATCGACCTCCCCTCCATCACCACCGCCTTCATCTGCGGCCCTGAGCCGATGATGCTGGCCATCGCCGGCGCCCTGAAGGAGCATGGCCTCAGCGACCAGCAGATCAAGTTCGAGCTCTTCGCCTCCGGCCAGCCCGGCCGCGCGGCGAAGCGCGCGACTTCGACCGAGGTCTCGACCTCGAACTCCACCGAAGCCACCGTCACCCTCGACGGCGCCACCCGCTCGTTCCGCATGCCCAAGGCCGGCGTCAGCCTGCTCGACGCGGCGCTCGAGGCCAATATCGACGCGCCCTACGCCTGCAAGGCCGGCGTCTGCTCGACCTGCCGGGCCAAGGTGCTGGAGGGCGAGACCGAGATGGCGATCAACCACGCCCTCGAGGATTACGAGGTCAAGCAGGGCTACGTGCTCACCTGCCAGTGCTTCCCGCTGAGCGACAAGGTCGTCGTCAGCTTCGACCAGTGAGGGAGAGGGAAATGTCCGACGCCACCACAAGCTCCGACGCCATGCCGATCGAGGACTATCTCGCTCAGGGCGGCCAGCTCACCTCGCCCGGCAACGTCCCCGCCCGCTACCGGGGCGAGTTGCTGCGCCTGATGGCGAACTTCGTCGACAGCGAGCTCGCCGCCTCCGCCGGCTTCGCCGACACGATCAACGACGCACCGGGCATCACCGCCCGCATCGCCGCCTGCCGCATCACGCTGGAAAAGGCCGACCACGCCGAGCGCGTTCTCGACCTGATGGGCGACTTCGGCGTCGACGAGGGCCGCTACGCGACGCAGCACCCCTGGGCCGCCCGCCTGCCGCGCGATGCCACCCTCGGTCATGCCCGCCACGGCGCCGACATGCGCCTCGCCGTCTTCCACTACCCGATCGAGGGTTGGACCGACGCCATCGTCCTCAACGTCCTGCAGGGCCTCGCCGCTACCGTGACGCTGGCGGAGATGGGCCGGGTTTCCTACGCCCCCCTCGCCGACGTCTTCCGCGCCATCGCCCCACGTGAGAAGCGCCACACCGACCTCGGCGTCACCGGCCTCGCGGAAATCGCCGCGACCGAGGAGGGGCGCGCCGAAGCAAGGGCCTCAATCGCCTACTGGCGCCCCCGCGTCGCCGACAGCTTCGGCGCCGCCAAGTCCGCCCGGTACGAGACGCTCCGGCGCTTCGGCCTCCGCCACCGCCCGAACGAGGCGCTGCTCGCCGACTGGACCGCAGCGGTCACGGCCGCGCTCGCCCCTCTCGGCCTCGACTGAGGAAACGCCCATGACCGTCGAAGTGACCACGAAGCCCCGCACGCTCGAGAGCTACCTCGGCGGTCAATGGGTCAAGGGCCAGGGCAAGGGTCAGACCCTGCTCGACGCCTCGACCGGCGCCCCCGTCGCCCGCATCGATTCGACCGGCGCCGACTTCGCCGGCGCCCTCGACCACGGCCGCGAGGCCGGCCGGAAGCTCCGCAAGCTCTCCTTCCACGAGCGCGCCCTGATGCTGAAGGCGCTCGGCCAGTTTCTGATGGCGAACAAGGAGGAATTCTACGCCGAGAGCTTCGCCACCGGCGCCACGCGGGCCGACAGCTGGATCGACATCGAGGGCGGGGCAGGAACCCTCCTCTCCTACGCCTCCAAGGCCCGACGCGAGCTGCCGAACACCCGCGTCCTGATCGACGGCGACGTGGAGGTCCTGTCCCGCGACTCGACCTTCTCCGCCCAGCACATCCTCACCCCGCTGGAAGGCGTGGCGATCCACATCAACGCCTTCAACTTCCCGGTCTGGGGGATGCTGGAGAAGGTCGCCCCGACCTTCATCGCCGGCATGCCCTCGATCGTGAAGCCGGCCTCGCAGACCGCCTACCTGACCGAACTGGTCGTCCGCCGCATCGTCGAGAGCGGCATCCTGCCCGAAGGCGCGATCCAGCTCATCGCCGGCTCGACCGGGGATCTCCTCGACCACGTGACGGGGCAGGACGTCGTCACCTTCACCGGGTCCGCCTGGACCGGCCGCAAGCTGCGCTCCGGCGCGGCCATCGTCGAGAACTCCACCCGCTTCACCATGGAGGCCGACAGCCTCAACGCCGCCATCCTCGGCCCCGACGCCGCCCCCGGCACGCCGGAATTCGACCTCTTCGTCAAGGAAGTCGCGCGCGAGATGACGGTGAAGGCGGGCCAGAAATGCACCGCCATCCGCCGCGTCATGGCGCCCCGCGCCTTCACCGACGCGCTGGTCGCCGCCCTCGGCGACCGGCTGGCAAAGACCCCGCTCGGCGATCCGTCGAACGAGGCGACCCGCATGGGGGCGCTGGCCAGCCTCGACCAGCGTCGCGAGGTGCGCGAGCGCATCCGCGAGTTGCAGACCGAGGCGGAGATCGTCGCCGGCAACCCGGACGAGGTGCGCGTCGCCTCGGGCGATGCGGAAAAGGGTGCCTTCCTCAACCCGGTCGTCCTCTACGCCGACGCGCCCCTGACCAAGAACGCCATCCACGACGTCGAGGCCTTCGGCCCGGTCTCCACCGTCATGCCCTACGACGACCTCGACGAGGCCGTCGCGCTGGCGAAACGCGGCAAGGGCTCGCTCGTCGCCTCCGTCTTCACCGACGACAAGGCGGTGGCGGAGGAAGTCGTCCTCGGCCTCGCCCCCTTCCACGGCCGCGTCCTCATCGGCAACCGCCTGAGCGCCAAATCCTCCACCGGCCACGGCTCCCCCCTCCCGGTCCTCGTCCATGGCGGCCCCGGCCGCGCCGGCGGCGGCGAGGAGATGGGCGGGGTTCGCGGCGTGAAGCACTACATGCAGCGCACCGCGGTCCAGGGCGCCCCGCGGCTCCTCTCCGCCGTCACCGGCCGCTGGATCGAGGGCGCCGACAGCTCCAGCGACGGGATACATCCGTTCCGCAAATCGCTGGCTGAATTGAAGATCGGCGACCAGCTCGTCACCGCCACCCGGCAAGTCACGCTGGAGGACATCGAGCATTTCGCCAACTTCACCGGCGACACCTTCTACGCCCACATGGACGAGGCCGCGGCGAAGGCCAACCCCTTCTTCGACGGTCGCGTCGCCCACGGCTATCTCATCGTCAGCTTCGCCGCCGGCCTCTTCGTCGACCCCGCGCCCGGTCCCGTCCTCGCCAACTACGGCGTCGACTCCTTGCGCTTCCTGACGCCGGTCTACCCCGGCGATACGCTGGGCGTGCGGCTCACGGCCAAGGAGATCAACCCCCGCTCCGGCGCCGAGCATGGCGAGGTCCGCTGGGACTGTCAGGTGACCAAGCAGGACGGCGCCCTCGTCGCCCAGTACGACGTCCTGACCATGGTGGCGAAGACCTGGCCACCGGCCGCCTGACCACCTCGCCAACCGACCTTCGGCACCGACCAAGAACAAGACGGCTCCAGGAGGAGGAGAACCCCATGCCCACCACCGCCCGGTCCTTCGGCCGGCTGCTGCTGCCTGCGCTCCTCGCGCTCTCGCCCGTCGCCGCCAGCGCCGCCTCCGAGGTGACGATCCTCCGCGACCAGTGGGGCATCCCGCACGTCTACGCCGACGACGTCCACGGCCTCTACGCAGGCTTCGGCTATGCGGTGGCCGAGGATCGCCTCTTCCAGATGGAGATGGCTCGCCGCTCGGTCCTCGGCACCACCGCCGAGGTGCTCGGCCCCGACCAGGTCGAGTACGACACCAGGACCCGCGCCAACTTCGACCCGGCGCGGATCCGCGCCCAGATCGAGGCGCTGTCGCCCGAGGAACGCGCGATCCTCACAGGCTACGCCGCCGGCTGGAACAAGCGGCTCGCCGAGGTGATGGCTGACCGCGCCAACCTCCTGCCGAAGCAGTTCACCGACTTCGGCTTCGAACCGACTCCCTGGACCGACTTCGACGTGGCGATGATCTACGTCGGCACCATGGCCGGCCGCTTCTCCCACTTCTCGAACGAGCTCAACAATGCCCAGGTGCTCGACGCGCTGGTTGCCCAGCACGGCGAAGCCACAGGCAGGCAGCTGTTCGACCAGATCTTCTGGATCGAGGACCCGCTCGCGCCCACGACCGTCCCCGCCGGCCAGCAGTACCAGAAGAAGGCCGAGGCCCCGGCGCCCATCGACACCACCCGCTTCGCCGGCCTCGCCGGCCTGCCCGGCATCGGCGGCAGCGAGGACGACCGCCCGCGTGCCAGCAACCTCTGGCTCCTCGGCCCGGAGAAGACCACCGATGGCAGCACCATCCTCGTCAACGGCCCGCAGTTCGGCAACTACAACCCGGCCTACGTCTTTTCCATAGGCCTGCACGGCGCCGGCTTCGACCTGACCGGCAACACCCCCTTCGCCGTGCCGAACGTGCTCTTCGGCACCAACGGCACCATTGCCTGGGGCGCCACAGCCGGCCCGCTCGACGTCAACGACTACGTCGAGCTGACCCTCAACCCGGAGAACCCGCAGCAGTACCGCCAGGGCGACGGCTGGGCCGACATGCGCCTGCGCCAGGAGACGATCCCGGTCAAGGGCGCCGACCCCGTCACCGCTGACATCTGGGAGTCGGACTACGGCGTCGTGCAGGTCCTCGACCCCGAGAAGAACCGCGCCTTCGCCTTTCACCGCGCCTGGGACGGCTACGAGATCCAGACGCTGATGGCCTGGATCCGCTCGACGCAGGCGCAGGACTACGACCAGTGGCTCGACGCGGCAGAGGACGTGGCGACGACGATCAACTGGTACTACGCCGACAAGGACGGCAACATCGGGTACGTCTCGCCCGGCTACCTGCCGCTGCGCGCCGAGGGCCAGGATCTGCGCCTGCCCGCCAGGGGCGACGGCAGCCAGGACTGGAAGGGCATCCGCCCCTTCGCCGACGTGCCGAAGACCCTCAACCCGGAGCAGGGCTGGATCGCCAACTGGAACAACCGCTCCGGCAAGGACACCGTCTCCACCGTCGAGGGAAGCCCCTGGGGTTCCGCCGACCGCGTGGTCGAGATCATGTCGCGGATCGAGGCCAAGGACCGCTTCACTCCCGAGGAGGTCTGGAACATCCTGCCGGAAACCAGCTTCGTCGACGTCAACGCCCGCTACTTCGTCCCGCGCATCCTCGAGGCTGGCGCCAGCTTGCCGGCCGACGACCCGCGCCAGCCGATGATGGCCGCGCTCGCCGGCTGGGACACCCGCCAGATCCGCGATGCCGACGGCAACGCGACCTCGCCCGCCGTCGCGATCCTGCGCACGTGGATGGACGAGATGGTCGCCGGAGTCCTCCTCGACGACGCACCCTCGATCCCGGCCAAGGTCATGCAGAACCGCATTGCGCTGCCTTCGGCGCTCCTCAACAACGCGCTTATGGGCGAGGATGCCGGCGTGTCGCAGGCCTACGATTTCTTCAACGGCCAGGATCCCGACGCGGTGGTGCTGGCCGCCCTCGACAAGGCCCGCGCCACGCTCGCCGGGCAGTTCGGCAGCGATGACGTCGCGACCTGGCTCCTGCCGCTCGACCAGCACGTCTTCGACACGAAGAACTACCTCGCCGTTCCCCAGGCGAGCCCTGACGAAGCCCTCGCCATCGGCACCGCGATGAACCGCGGCACCGAGAACGACATGGTCCGCTTCCTGGATGGCAAGGTCAGCTTCTGCGCCGTCACGCCCCCGGGCCAGAGCGGCTTCGTCGCCCCCGACGGCACCCGGTCGCCGCACTACGACGACCAACTCCAGCTCTACGCCGACTTCGACTGCCGTCCCCAGGCCTTCTACCGCGATGATGTCGAGAAGGCCGCAACCGGGCGAACCGTCTTCACGGTGGAATGAGGTCCCCGCCGGGCGCCCCAACCCGGCGGCACGCTTCACCTGCCACGGTCCCGCCGCGGCGATGCGCTTGCGGCGGCCCGAGGTTGATGCCACTGATCGGGGGCAGAGGTCAGCGAGGAGAACTCCGTTGCGTCTCGCCTGTCTCGCGCTTCTCGCCCTCGCCTTCCCGGCCCTCGCCGACCCCGCCGCCGACGAGGCGGCGATCCGCCAGCGGTTCCTGGACTGGA
>NZ_CALAGI010000030.1 GCF_937891315.1 uncultured Amaricoccus sp.
GGTTGAATCGGGGCGGGTGTGCCCGGCTTGACCGTCGAAGACGGGCGAGCCCCGGTCACGCCGAAGGCGTGCCTCCGGCACGACAGGGCACGCCCGTCACGATTTCGCGTAACCTCGAAATCGCGCAGTGAAGGCTCGGACGTCGCGCATCGCCCCGGCGTTGCTGACCGGCGACGGCGGATTTCCGCCGAGACGGCGGCCAGGGGACGTTGCTGTTTCGACACAGGACCCGCGGCGACAAATCGCCTCTATTGCAAGGGTCTGCGCAAGTAACCTAACATCCTCGCAATAAAAACGGGCAGAAACCGCGGGGGCAGACATGCGGCGCGACATGGGGATACTCGCCGGCGTTTCGGCGACGGCGATCGCTTTGGCGGTCGTGGCGCAGACCGGGATTTACCGAAGCGGCGCGGAGGTGCCGCCCGTCGCGGCGCCGGAGCCGAAAGTCGCGGCGGAAGGCGGCCCGGCGGTGGTGCCCGAAGCGGCGCCCGCGCCCGATCCGCAACAGGCCGCGCTGGCGGTCCGCGAAACCGAGATCGATCGGCTGACCGCGCTCCTCGCCGAGCGCGAGGCGTCCTATGCCACCGCCGAGACCGCTCTGACCGAACGGGACGGCGAGGTCACCCGGCTGACCGCGCTGCTCGCCGAACGCGATGGCGAGCTCGCCACGCTGCGGGCGACGCTGGAGACGCTGCGCACGCAGGCGGCGTTCGACGCGCGGCTGACCGCGCTCAAGGGCGACCCGGCCATGGTCCGGATCGAGCCGGCCCGGATGGAGGTTCAGGCGGTCGCCGCGACGCTCGAAACGGCCGGGCCGGTCGGCGCGGATGTCCCGGCCACCTCCGGCGATCCGCTGACGGCGGTGCATTTCGACAAGGCGAGCGCCCGGCTGAGCCCCGGTGGACAGGCCCACGCCGCCGCCGCCGCCGTGACGCTCGCCGACATGAAGATCGCGCGGGTGAAGGTGGTGGGCCATACCGACCGGGTCGGCGATCCGGCGCGCAACCGCGTCCTCGCCGCGGCCCGCGCCCAGGCCGTCGCGGATTTCCTGATCGCGGCCGGCCTGCCCGCCGAGATGATCGAGATCGACGGCATGGGCGAGGCCGAGGCGCCGGTGGCCACCGACGACGGCGTCGCCGAGCCACTGAACCGCTGCGCCGAGATCCGCGTCGTGCCGCTCTGAACCACGCGCTTTGAACCACTCGGCGGCATGATCGATTCCGTCTTCGGCCTGCGCTATTTCGGCGCGCTGTTCGCCATCATGAACCCGCTCATGGTGCTGCCGCTGTTCCTCGCCCTGACCGCCGGCCTGACGGCGGCGGAGCAGCGGCGGACCGGCCTCGCCGTGACACTCTATTCCGCCGCGATGTGCGCCGCGATCGCGCTCGGCGGGCAGCGGATCCTCGATTTCTTCGGGATCGGCATCGAGGATTTCCGCGTCGCCGGCGGATTGGTTCTGGCCGGGATCGCGCTCAACATGCTGAACGGCGCCGGCAACCCCGCGCACGAGGGCGGCCCGGGCGAGGCGACGCGGCTGCCGACCGACGCCGCCTTCTATCCCCTCACCTTCCCGATGGTGGTCGGCCCCGGCACGATCACCACGCTGCTCGTCTTCGGCCACGAGGCCGGGACCGCCGCCGACCGCGTCACCTTCTGGACGGTCACCGCCGCCATGCTGGCGCTGCTCGGGCTCACGCTCACCTTCGCCGCCGCGATCGGCCACCATCTCTCGGCGACGCTGCGGGTCATCATGTCGCGACTGATGGGCATGATCCTGCTCGCGATCGCGGTTTCAATGCTCGCCACCGGGATCAAGGCGCTGCTCCCCGCGCTCGGCTGACGGCGTTTGCCATCGCCGCCGCGACCCGGTACATCCCGGCGCAACCGACACCCCCCAGGATGCGAGTCACCGATGGCCACGCCGCAATATGTCTTTCACATGGATGGCCTTTCCAAGGCCTATGACGGCGGAAAGAAGGTCTTCGAGAACATCCGCCTCTCCTTCCTGCCCGGCGTGAAGATCGGCGTCGTCGGCGTCAACGGCTCGGGCAAGTCCTCGCTCCTGCGCATCATGGCCGGCACCGACAAGGATTTCCAGGGCGAGGCCAAGGCGGCCAAGGGCGTCACCGTCGGCTATCTCGAACAGGAGCCCGAGCTCGACCCCGCGCTCGACGTGCGCGGCAACGTGATGGAAGGCGTCGCCGCCAAGACCGCGCTGCTCACCCGCTACAACGAAGTCGCGATGAAGGTCGCCGAGGACTATTCCGACGAACTGATGGAGGAGATGACCACCCTCCAGGACCAGATCGACGCCCAGAACCTCTGGGATCTCGATTCACAGGTCGATATCGCGATGGAAGCCCTGCGCTGCCCGCCCGACGACGCGGCCGTCGACACCCTCTCCGGCGGCGAGAAGCGCCGGGTCGCGCTCTGCAAGCTGCTGCTCGAGGCGCCCGACATCCTGCTGCTCGACGAGCCGACCAACCATCTCGACGCCGAGACCATCGCCTGGCTGCAGAAGCACCTGATCGAATACAAGGGCACGATCCTCATCGTCACCCACGACCGCTACTTCCTCGACGACATCACCTCCTGGATCCTCGAACTCGACCGCGGCCGCGGCATCCCGTGGGAGGGCAACTATTCCTCCTGGCTCGAACAGAAGGCCAAGCGCCTGCTCCAGGAAGCGCGCGAGGACAAGGCGCGGCAGCAGACCCTGAGCCGCGAGCTCGAATGGATCCGCCAGGGCGCCAAGGCCCGGCAGGCCAAGCAGAAGGCGCGCATCAACGCCTATAACGAACTGGCCGGCAAGTCCGAGCGCGAGAAAATCACCACCGCCCAGATCGTCATCCCGAACGGCCCGCGGCTTGGCCAGAACGTCATCACCGTCGAGGGGCTGGAGAAGCATTACGCCGACCGCGAGCTGATCGACAACCTGACCTTCTCGCTCCCCCCCGGCGGCATCGTCGGCGTCATCGGCCCGAACGGCGCCGGCAAGACCACGCTCTTTCGCATGCTGACCGGGCAGGAACAACCCGACGCCGGCACCGTCACCTTTGGCGAGAGCGTCAAGCTCGCCTATGTCGACCAGTCCCGCGACAGCCTCGATCCGACGAAGACGGTCTGGGAGGAAATCTCCGACGGCCTCGACATCATCAAGCTCGGCGACGCCGAGATGATGAGCCGCGCCTATTGCGGCGCCTTCAACTTCAAGGGCGGCGACCAGCAGAAGAAGGTCGGCCTCCTGTCCGGCGGCGAGCGCAACCGCGTCCACCTCGCCAAGCTGCTGCGCGCCGGCGGCAACGTCCTTCTGCTCGACGAGCCGACCAACGACCTCGACGTCGAAACCCTGCGCGCGCTCGAAGACGCCCTCGACAGCTTCGCCGGCTGCGCCGTGGTCATCAGCCACGACCGCTTCTTCCTCGACCGCATCTGCACCCACATGCTCGCCTTCGAGGGCGACGCCCATGTGGAGTGGTTCGAGGGCAATTTCGAAGACTACGAGGCGGACAAGATCCGGCGGCTGGGGCCCGACGCGGTGGAGCCGAAGCGGATCAAGTACAAGAAGTTCGCGCGATAACGGTATAGAAACGGTATTGCGCCAACCCCATCCGCATACCATATTACCAATGTTCGAGTTCGATCCGGCCAAGAGCGCCGCCAACCGCGACAAGCACGGGATCGATTTCGAGGAGGTTCAGGCCCTGTGGGCCGACACCCGCCGCCTCGAAATCCCGGCCCGCTCGCTCGGCGAGGCGCGGTGGGCGCTCATCGGCGGGATCGGGCCTCGACACTGGACGGTCATCTTCACCCGGCGCGACGACCGTATCCGGCTCATCTCGGCCCGCCGGGCCCGCAAGGAGGAGGTGGCCCTCTATGAAGAAGGTTTCCGCTGAGGAATTCGACGCCGCCTTCGACGCCGGCGAGGACATCACGCCCCATCTCGACCTCGACCGCGCGACCCGCCCCGGCCTCACCGCCCGCCGCGTGAACGTCGATTTCCCCGAATGGATGGTCAAAGGCCTCGACGCCCGCGCCGCCCACCTCGGCATCACAAGGCAGGCACTGATCAAGATGTGGATCGCGGAGCGGCTGGAGTGACCGGCGTCGCCGCGGTGGTGATCAGTGACGACCGCGTCCGCCGGATCAAGTACAAGACGTTCGCCCGCTAGCGCCAAAGTTGCGGGGAAGGTGTGCGAATGCTACCTTCCCCGCCATGACACTCGAAGAACTCGCCGACCTGATCCGCGCCAACAGCGCCAACACCAACGGGCGCGTCGATGGGGTCATCGAGCACGTGCGCGACCTTCACGGCAATATCGACCGGGCGCGCACCGAGTCCAACGCTGCGCTGATGAACATCCAGAACGACCTGACCGACGTCAGGTCCGACATCGCCGAGGTCCGCCGCAACCTCGACCTGACACCCGTCCTCTCGACCATGCAACGCCAGATCGACGCCCTGACGGCGGAGGTCGCGGAACTGAAGCGCAAAGCGTCGTGATGGCCGGGCTGTGGGGATTTCTCACGACCGCGTCTCCTTGGACGACATCCGCGCCCGCATGCTCGACTTGCGAAGGCGGCGCCCACGCCTCTGCTCGGACACGGGCGAGCGAAGCGCATCAGGTGCAAGAAGTTGCTCGATGATATGTGATCTTGTCGCACGGTTTCAAACGCTTATCGCGGCGAGCATAGCCCTGGTTGGAGTGATTGCGACGCTCGCGGCCAATGCTCATGCGGGCAGAAAACAGTCAGAGCGTCACTGGGCCAAGGAGGCGGCCTCCGTGCGGATAGCGCTACGTGGCGAGATCGAACAACTCAAGAGATGGGTGACTGGCCAGCGGGAGCGCCTTCAAGAAATGACCGACCAAGAAAATGGTGGTTTTCTTGTTCCATCACGAAGCATAGACGTAGTCTATCGTTCCCTCATACCTCAACTTGGAAGACTTGAGGCAAATCAGGTCGAAGCCGTTATGGATGTATACGGTCAGTACGGCACGTATTTGGACAAGCTACAGGTGGTCGGCTTACCACACCGTTCCGGGCAATACACCGAGATATCCAACCAATGGCGTTCTGTTGTGGCCGCGCACTGTGAATACGTAACCGACAAGGCGGATAGCGCCCTCCGCGTTCTGTGATACCACGGGACCTGAACGTAAACCCATCCGTATGTACATTCCCGCATGGACTTCGACTGGGACGACGGCAACCGCGCCAAGGCGCAGAAGCACGGCCTGACCCTTCCGGAGATCGAATATGCGATGCGGGCCGGCGCCCGCGTCGCGCCCGACCCGACGCACTCGGCTCGTTCGAACAGCGGTTCATCGCCATCGGGCGCACCTCCGCCGGACGCCCGGTCTTCATCGCCTTCTGCTTCCGCGGCGAGCGCATCCGCCCGATCAGCGCCCGCCACATGCACGCAAGGGAGATCGCCCGCTATGACGCCGCGTTCGGTTCCGAAGATGACCACCGATGACGAGGCCGAGGCCTTCCTCGCCCAGGATCTCTCCAACCTCGACCTGACCGCCTTCAAGCCCCTCACCTGGGAGGCGGAGCCCAAGACCGCCCGCGTCAACATGCGCCTGCCCGCGCCGCTGATGGAGGCCGTCCGCGCCCGCGCCGCCGAGCGCGGCATCCCCTACCAGCGCCTGATCCGCGAGGCCATCGAGCGCACCGTGCGCCGCTGACGCCGGCACCAGCCCCCCGGCGACGGAACCCCGCGCCCCGCGCCGCGTTTCATGGCTGCGACATCTTCAGGAGCGACGCGCCATGAAAGGTATCCTCGCCTGGGTCATCGGCATTCCGATCCCGATCATCATCATTCTCTATCTCATGAACGTGTTCTGATCCGGACCCCGCCCCCGCGCTCGCCGGCGTCAATGAAACCCGCTCGTGCCGCTTGCAAAAAGCGGTCGATTCGGCCATATGGCGCTGGCGACGTTACTACAATCGACCACGTCTCCCTTCGAGCTGCCGCGGTCCTACGATTGCTCTGACTGTGCCGGGCTGCCGCAAGAACGCGGGCAGCGACTAGAAGGAGAGATCACGATGGCCAATGGCACCGTGAAATGGTTCAACGCCACCAAGGGCTTCGGCTTCATCCAGCCCGAGCGTGGCAGCAAGGACGTCTTCGTCCATATCTCGGCGGTCGAGCGCGCCGGCCT
>NZ_CALAGI010000031.1 GCF_937891315.1 uncultured Amaricoccus sp.
CGTCTGGTGGCTAAGATATTGCGCTAAATCAAGACTCTGGAGCGGACGAGCCGGCTCTGCCGGATCGGACTCCGCGCTAGAGCGGCCGGCGAGGGAGCCCCGTGACATGACCGACCCCGTCGCCCTGACCGCCGAGCTGATCCGCTGCCCCTCCGTCACCCCGGCCGAGGGCGGCGCCATCGCGCTGCTCGAAGCGCTGCTTGGTGGCACCGGCTTTGTCACCAACCGCGTCGATCGCGGCGGGATAGCCAATCTCTTCGCCCGCTGGGGGGACGCGGCGCCGGTCTTCGGCTTCAACGGCCATACCGACGTCGTGCCACCCGGCGACCTCCAGGCTTGGAAGCACGATCCATTCGAGGGCGTGATCGAGAACGGCGCGATCCACGGCCGGGGCGCGGCCGACATGAAATCCGGCGTCGCCGCCTTCGTCGCCGCGGCCATCGATTTCGTGACCCTGTCGCCGCCCGACGGAAGCCTGATCCTGACCATAACCGGCGACGAGGAAGGCGACGGCGTCGATGGCACGCTGGCGCTGCTCGACTGGATGGCCGAGACCGGACAGCGCATGGACCATTGCCTCGTCGGCGAGCCGACCTGTCCCTCAGTGATGGGCGAGATGGTCAAGATCGGCCGCCGCGGCTCGCTCACCGCGCATTTTACCGCCTATGGGGCCCAGGGCCACGCCGCCTATCCGGAGCGCGCGCGCAACCCGCTGCCGGCGCTGGTCCGCCTGCTTGACCGGCTCGCGGCGCGGCGGCTCGACAAGGGTACCGGTCATTTCGATCCCTCGACGCTGGCGCTGACCACGATCGATACCGGCAACCCGGCGAGCAACGTGATCCCCGCCGAGGCACGGGCAACGGTCAATATCCGGTTCAACGACGCGCATACGCCCGCGAGCCTGTCGGAATGGCTGGAGAAGGAGGCGGATCTCGCCGCGGCCGAGTTCCGCGTCGGCATCGCCACCCGGATCAGCGTCTCGGGCGAGAGCTTCGTGACCGAACCCGGCCCTTTCACCGACCTCGTGGTCGGCGCGATCGAGGCCGAGACCGGGGTCCGGCCCACCCTCTCCACCTCCGGCGGCACCTCGGACGCGCGTTTCGTCAAGGACCATTGCCCGGTGGTGGAGTTCGGCCTCGTCGGCGCGACGATGCACCAGGTCAACGAACGGGTCGAGGTCGCGCATATCGAGCAGCTGAAGGCGATCTATACGCGCCTCCTCCGCGACTATTTCACCAGAAAGTAGTCGTCGGTCAGCCGTGCGCGCCGGCGGCGAGCGCCTCGACGAAGGCCAGCACCGTCTCGGGATCATCGCCTCGGCCGATCCGCTCGACGATCGCCGAGCCGACCACCGCGCCGTCCGCCACCGCCGCGATCTCCGCCGCCGCCGCCGGCGTCCTGATGCCGAAGCCGACGCAGACCGGCAGGTCGGTCGCCGCCTTGATCCGCGCCACCTCGGGCCCGACCAGTCCCGCCGTGGCGGTGGCCGAGCCGGTGATGCCGGTGATCGAGACGTAATAGACAAAGCCCGAGGTATTGGTCAGCACCGTCGGCAGGCGGCGGTCGTCGGTCGTCGGCGTCGCCAGCCGGATGAAGTTCAGTCCCGCCGCCTGCGCCGGCAGGCAGAGCTCGTCATCCTCCTCCGGCGGCAGGTCGACGACGATCAGCCCGTCGACCCCGGCGACCTTCGCTTCCTCAACGAACCGCGCCACGCCCCGGGAGTAGATCGGGTTGTAGTAGCCCATCAGCACGATCGGCGTCTCGGCGTCGCCCTCGCGGAACGCCCGCACCATGGCGAGCGTCCGGTCCATGGTCTGGCCGCTCGCCAGCGCCCGCTGTCCGGCGAGCTGGATCGCCGGACCGTCGGCCATCGGGTCGGTGAAGGGCATGCCCATCTCGATCACATCGACGCCCGCCGCCGGCAGGCCCCTGATGATCGCGAGCGACGTGTCGAAGTCGGGATCGCCGGCCATGACAAAGGCGACGAAAGCCTTGCGGCCGTCCCGTCGCAGCGCCGCGAAGCGTCTCTCGATGCGTGTCACGTCCCCTCCCCCGTCCGGCGTCCCCTATTGCGGCAGCCGTCCCGGGAAATCAATGCCCCCAAGTCCTCGAAGCTCCCCCGCGGCCGTGACCCGGTGACCTTGACCATCGCCGTCCCGCCGCCATAGATGCGCCGAAACTGCCAGGGACCGCGCAAATGGGCTTCAAGACCGGGATCGTCGGGCTGCCGAACGTCGGCAAATCGACGCTGTTCAACGCGCTGACCCGCACCGCCGCCGCCCAGGCGGCGAATTTCCCCTTCTGCACCATCGATCCCAATGTCGGCGAGGTCAGCGTGCCGGACGCGCGCCTCGAGAAGCTCGCCGGCATCGCCGGATCGAAGCAGATCATCCCGACCCGGATGACCTTCGTCGATATCGCCGGGCTGGTGCGCGGCGCCAGCAAGGGCGAGGGGCTCGGCAACCAGTTCCTCGCCAATATCCGCGAATGCGACGCCATCGCCCATGTGCTGCGCTGCTTCGAGGATGGCGACGTCACCCATGTCGAAGGCAGGGTCGATCCGGTGGCCGACGCCGAGACGGTGGAGACCGAGTTGATGCTCTCCGACCTCGAAAGCGTCGAGAAGCGGCTCGCCGGCCTCGCCCGCAAGCTGAAGTCGGGCGACAAGGACGCCGCCGACCAGGAACGGCTGCTGAAGGCCGCCCGCGAGGCGCTGGAGGCGGGTCGCCCGGCGCGGTCGGTCGCGGTCGCCGACGAGGATCAGCGCGCCTGGCGCCTGCTGCAGCTCCTGACGGCCAAGCCCGTGCTCTATGTCTGCAATGTCGAGGAAGCGGCCGCCGCCACCGGCAACGCCCGGTCCGAGGCCGTGGCGAGGATGGCCGAGGCCGAGGGCGCGGCCAGCGTCGTCATCTCCGCCGCGATCGAGGAGGAGATCGCCCAGCTTGAAGACGCCGAGCGGACGGAGTTCCTCGAATCGCTCGGCCTCCACGAGGCGGGGCTCGACCGGCTGATCCAGGCGGGCTACGCGCTGCTCGGCCTCTCCACCTATTTCACGGTCGGGCCGAAGGAGGCGCGGGCCTGGACGATCCCGGCGGGCACCACCGCCCCGCGCGCCGCCGGCGTGATCCACGGCGATTTCGAGAAGGGCTTCATTCGCGCCGAGACCATCGCCTATGCCGACTATGTCGCCTTCGGCGGCGAGCAGGGCGCGAAGGAAGCCGGCAAGATGCGCTCCGAGGGCAAGGCCTATGGCGTCGCCGACGGCGATGTCCTGCATTTCCTGTTCAGCGGCTGAGGGCCCTCGGAGACCGTTTGATCGCCCCGCCTTCGCCTTTCACCGCCCGGACATCGCGTAGCCGCCCAAGGCGGTGCCCCGGTCGATATCCCCGCCGCCGGTCAACAACGCCGGGGCGATGCGCGCCTGCCGGGCCTCCACTGCGCGATTTCGAGGTTACGCGAAATCGTGACGGGCGCGCCCTGCCCGGCCGTCCGGAGAAATCTGAACCCCTCGCGCCGCGGGCGCGCCACTGGCGCCTCCTCAGATCGGTCCGCGGGTAACATCCCGATCCGAACCAATCATGTCACGCCAACCGGGTGATCGTCGCGGCGAAGAGCTCCGGTGCCACATTGCCGCCCGAGCCGATGACCGCGACGTCGGCGCCCTCGATCTCGTCGCGGCGAAACAGCGCCGCCGCCAGCGAGACCGCGCCGCCCGGCTCGAGCACGATACGCAGATGCGCGAAGGCGAGCGCCACGGCGCGGAGCGCCTCCTCGTCGGTGACGACGAGCCCCGGCCCCGCCAGCCGGCGCAGGATCGGAAAGGTCATCGCCCCGGGCCGCGGCGTCAGGATCGCGTCGCAGACCGAACCCGTGGCGGCGGGATTGTCCAGCCGCTCGCCCGCGGCCAGCGACCGCGCCATGTCGTCGAATCGCTCCGGCTCCGCCGTGCGCGCGCGCAGGCCCGGCGCCACGCCCTCCAGTGCCAGCGCGACCCCGGCGGCGAGCCCACCCCCACCGCAGCAGGCGAGAACGTCCGCGCGCTCGACCCCGGAATCCGCCAGCTGCTCGGCGATCTCGATCCCGACGGTACCCTGCCCGGCGATCACATCCGCGTGGTCGTAGGGCGGGATCAGCGTCAGGCCGCGCGCGCTGGCGATCTCCGCGCCCAGTGCCTCGCGATCGCGCGTCGCGCGGTCGTAGAGCACCACCTCCGCGCCGTAGTCCTTCGTATTGCCGATCTTCACCGGCGCCGCGTCGGACGGCATCAGCACCACCGCCGGCACGCCATGCGCCGCCGCCGCCCAGGCGATGCCCTGCGCGTGGTTGCCCGAGGAAAAGGCGATCACGCCCCGCGCCCGCGCCTCCGCCTCCAGCGCCGAGATCGCCGACCAGCCGCCCCGCGCCTTGAAGGAGCCGGTCATCTGCAGGCATTCGGCCTTGACCCAGACCCGCCGCCCGGCGATCCGGTCGAGCGCCTCGGCCCGCAGCAGCGGCGTGCGGCGGATCCGGCCGCGCGCGCGCGCCGCCGCCGCGCGAATCTCGCCAATCCCCGTCACACCGCGCCCGCCGCGCCCCGCACCTCGGAGCCGCCGATCACGTTGATGCCGCCGAATCGACCCGGACCAGCAGCGCGTCGAGCGCGGCCAGCGATTCCGGCTCGTCGAGGAACGGCACATGGCCGCGGTTCGGCACCTCGGCGACGATCAGGTCCGGCCGCCGCGCCAGCATCGCCGCCACGGTCGCGGCGCTGAGGAGATCGGAATTCACCCCGCGCAGCACGGCGACCGGCAAGCCCTCCAGCGCATCGAACAGCGGCCACATGTCGGGCGCCGGCTGGGCCGAGACCGCCACGACCGCGTCACGCAGCTTCGGGTCGTAGTTCAGCCGCAAGCCCTCCGGCCCCATCTCGAACCAGCGCCGCGCCGAGGCGAGCCAGCGCGCGTCCGTCACATCGGGGAATTGCGCGCTCAAGGTCGCCTTGAGCGCGCCCGCCGCCGCCTCGAAGTCCCGCGCATTGGGCGCGACGCCGAGATAGACCATGATCCGCGACAGACCGTCGCCGGCGATCTCCGGCCCGATGTCGTTCAGCAACACGCCCGCCAGCCGGTCCTTCGCCACCGCCGCCAGCAGCATGGCGATCAGCCCGCCGCGCGAGGTGCCGACGATCACCACCTTGCCGAGCCCGAGATGGTCGAGGAGTTCGAGCACGTCCCGCCCCTCGATCCCGACATTGTAGTTCAGGAATTCCGGATCGCGATCCGACGCGCCCCGCCCGCGCAGGGTCAGCGCGATCAGCCGGCGCCGTCCGCCGAGCGCCGACGCAAGGTCCTCGAAATCCGATCCGTTGCGGGTCAGGCCGGGCAGGCAGAGCAGCGGCGGCCCCGCGCTCTCGCCCTCGTCGGTATAGGCGAGGTTCAGTCCATCGGAGGTCTTGAAATACTTCATGGGTTCTCCTCGAGATCCGGCACGCCGGACAGGTCATGCAATACCCGCGCCGGCCGCCAGGGAACCCGGTCCATCGGCTCGGCCGCGCGATTCACCCAGACGGTGTCGAAACCATAGCGGCTCGCCCCCGCCGCGTCCCAGCCGTTCGACGTCACATATCGGACCTCGGTCGCCGCCACCGCGAAATGTTCGCCGACGAGGTCATAGGCCGCCGTCGCCGGCTTGAAGGCGCCCACGGACTCGACCGACAGCACGGCGTCGAAAAGCCCCGTCAGACCCGCGCTCCTCACGGCGGCGTCGAGCATCTCGGCCGAGCCGTTCGAAAGCATCGCCGTCGCAACCCCGGACGCGCGGACCCGCTCCAGGGCGCTCCGCGCCTCGGGAAAGGCGTCAAGCTCGCGGTAGAGCGCGAGGAGCCGGGCGCGCAAACCCGCGTCGGCGAGGCCCGCGGCGTCCAGCGCCCAGTCGAGCCCGGCCTCGGTCACCGTCAGGAAATCCGCTTTCGCGCCCATCACGGTGCGCAGCCAGGCATATTCCAGCTGCTTGCGCCGCCAGTCCTGCGCGACGCGTGGCCAGATCCCGACCAGCGCGGCCCGGCCCGGCTCACCGGCCACCCGCCGCGCGGCCGCCGTCACGTCGAACAAGGTGTCATAGGCGTCGAATACCACGACCTTGATCATCCGCTCTCTCCCCTTCCGCGCGGCGGCGATGGGCGCGGTGGGCCGGAGCTTAGAGATTCTCCGGCTGCGCCGTCCCCGTTACATGGAACCCGCCATCGACGAAGATCACCTCGCCCGTCGTGCAGGCGCCGAGGTCGGAGGCGAGATAGACCGCCGTGCCGCCCACCGCCTCCAGCGTCGCGTTGGCGCGCAGCGGCGCGTTCCGCTCGGTCGTCGCATAGAGCTTGCGCGCCCCGGCGATCGCCGCGCCCGCCAGCGTCCGCATCGGCCCCGGGCTGATCGCATTGACCCGGATGCCCTGTGGCCCCAGATCGTTGGCGAGATAGCGCACCGCGCTCTCCAGCGCCGCCTTGGCCACGCCCATCACGTTGTAATGCGGCGTTACCCGCTGCGCCCCGAGATAGGTGAGGGTGAGGATCGTGCCACCCGCCGTCATCAGGGGCATCGCCCGCCGCGACAGATCCACGAGGCTGTAGCAGGAGATATCGAGCGAATTCAGAAAATTCTCGCGGCTGGTCTCGACGAACCGCCCGCCGAGCTCGGCCTTGTCGGAATAGGCGATCGCATGCACCAGGATGTCGAGCCGGCCCCAGCTCGCCTCCAGCCGCGCGAAGAGCGCGTCGAGCGAGGCGGCGTCCTGCACGTCGGCCGGCTCGATGATCCGCGCGCCTAGCGATTCCGCCAGCGGCGCGACCCGCCGCCCGAACCCCTCGCCCTGATAGGTGAAGGCCAGCTCCGCGCCATGCGCCGCCATCGCCTGCGCGATGCCCCAGGCGATGGAATGGTCGTTCGCGACCCCGAGGATCAATGCGCGCTTGCCCGAGAGCAAACCCGCCTCAGCCATGGTACCGGCTCATGGCGAGGGTGGCGTTGGTGCCGCCGAAGCCGAAGCTGTTCGACAGCACCGTGTCGAGCCCCGCCGCGTCGATCCGCGTCATGGCGATCTCGTCCGGGCTCAGCGCCGGATCAAGCTCGGTGATATTGGCCGAGGCCGTGATGAAATCGTCGCGCAGCATCAGCAGGCAATAGATCGCCTCCTGCACACCGGTCGCGCCCAGCGAATGCCCGGTCAGCGACTTGGTCGAGGAGATCTTCGGCACATTGCCTTCGCCGAAGACGCGTCGCGCGGCCATCACTTCGGTCACGTCGCCCGCCGGGGTCGAGGTGCCATGCGCGTTGATATATTGCACCGCGCGATTGCCGATCGTCGAGAGCGCCAGCTTCATGCAGCGCTCCGCCCCCTCCCCCGACGGCGCCACCATGTCGTAGCCGTCGGAGGTCGCACCATAGCCCGTCACTTCGGCGTAGATCTTCGCGCCGCGCGCGAGCGCGTGGTTCAGTTCCTCGAGCACGACGACGCCGCCGCCGCCACCGATGACAAAGCCGTCGCGGGTCGCGTCGAAGGCCCGGCTCGCGGTGGTGGGGGTGTCGTTGTATTTCGAGCTCATCGCGCCCATGGCGTCGAACAAACACGAAAGGGTCCAGTCGAGTTCCTCGCCGCCGCCGGCGAAGATGATGTCCTGCTTGCCCCACTGAATCATCTCGACGCCGTTGCCGACGCAATGGGCCGAGGTCGAGCAGGCCGAGGTGATGGAATAGTTCACGCCCTTGATCCTGAACGGCGTGGCGAGACAGGCCGAGTTGGTCGAGCTCATGCCGCGGGTCACCATGAACGGACCCATCCGCTTCGGGCTGCCCTTCTCGATCACGATGCGATGCGCCTCGAAGAGATTCTTGGTCGAGGGGCCGCCCGAGCCCATGATCAGCCCGGTGCGTTCGTTCGAGACGTCGCTTTCCTCGAGCCCCGCGTCCTCGATCGCCTGCTGCATGGCGATGTAGTTCCAGGCCGCGCCGTCGCCCATGAAGCGCAGCTGGCGCTTGTCGACATGGGCGGCGATGTCGATCTCGGGCTTGCCATGCACCTGGCAGCGAAACCCGTGCTCGGCATAATCCGGAGCGAAGACGATCCCGGAGCGCCCGGCTTTCAGCGACGCGGCGACCTCCTCGGCGTTGTTGCCGATCGAGGACACGATGCCGAGCCCGGTGACGACGACGCGGCGCATGGCCGACCTCCCTGTCTATCGCCTTTCGGCGTCAATCCCGAAACAGCCCGACCTTCATGTCGGTCGTGGTGTAGATCGTCTCGCCGTCGGCCTTCATCACGCCATTGGCGATGCCGAGCTTCAGCTTGCGGTCGAGTACCCGGGTGAAGTTCACCGTATACTCCACGAGCTTGACCGCGGGCGTCACCATGCCGGTGAACTTCACCTCGCCCACGCCCAGCGCGCGACCCCGGCCCTCCATGCCGCGCCAGCCGAGGTTGAAACCCGTCAGCTGCCACAGCGCGTCGAGCCCGAGGCAGCCCGGCATCACCGGATCGCCGATGAAATGGCAGGCGAAGAACCAGAGATCGGCGCGAATGTCGAATTCCGCGACCACGTGCCCCTTGCCGTCCGGGCCGCCATCGTCCGAAATCTCGGTGATCCGGTCGAACATCAGCATCGGCGGCGCCGGCAATTGCGGATTTCCCGCGCCGAACATCTCGCCGCGCCCGCAAGACAACAGCCCCTCGTAGTCGATGCTCGTCGGCCTGTCGCCCATGATCGCTTCGCGGCTCCCGCCCGGAATTTCGTTGTTTTGGCCGCGCGACCTCTATCACCCGCGCCGCGCCGCGTGCAAGGGCGCGTGCGAGACCGGCCGGGGCGGCGAAAGACGACGCGATGGTAACGGAAATGAGGCTGGAAAATCCTGACATATTTGGTTATGGCTTGTTTCATGACTCTGCGCATCGACCAGAAATCACTCTTGGCGCCCGATACCGACCGGCGACGTCGGCGTGTGCGCGCGTCGGAATGGCTGACCGGCGCCGGCCTGCGGCCCACCCGCCAGCGTCTGGCGCTGGCCGAACTCCTGGTCGGCGACGGTCGCGACCGCCATGTCACCGCCGAGAGCCTGTTCGAGGCGGCGATGGACATCGACGCGCCCGTCTCGCTCGCCACGGTCTACAATACGCTGAAGGCGTTCTGCGCGGCCGGCCTGCTGAACGAAGTCACGGTGGACGGCACGCGCTCCTATTTCGACACCCGGGTCGATGAGCATCCGCATTATTACTGGGAGGAGGACGGCCGGCTGACCGACGCTCCCATGGACGCCGTGTGCCTCATCGGCGCGCCGGTCGTTCCCGAAGGCGCGACGCTCGCCCGCGTCGACGTGGTCATCCGCCTCCGCCGCGCCGACTGATACCAAATCCGTTTGATTGCTGCCCTTACCTGCCCGGACCTAGCGTAGCCGCCCAAGGCGGCGCCCCTGTCGATGTCCCCGCCGCTGGCCAGCAACGCCGGGGCGATGCGCGCCTGCCGGGCCTCCACTTCGCGATTTCGAGGTTACGCGAAATCGTGACGGGCGTGCCCCGCGGGGGCATGACCGTCTGCGACGGTCAAGCCGGGCACACCCGCCCCGATTCAACCCTCCCGGAGAAATCCCCACCCCTCGCGCCCTCCGCAGGCTTGCTCCGGGCGCGCGGACCGCGGGCGCGCCACTGGCGCCCCCTGAGATCGGTCCGCGAGGACATCTCGATCCAACGATCTGGCGTCAGAGCCCCGGATAGATCGGGAACCGGTCGCAGAGCGCCTGGACGCGGGCCTTCACGCCGGTCTCGACCTCGGCATTGCCATCGGACCCGTTCGCCGCGAGCCCGTCCACCACCGCGACGATCAATTCGCCGATCTCGCGGAACTCCGCCTCGCCAAAGCCGCGCGTCGTCCCCGCCGGGGTGCCGAGGCGCACGCCGGAAGTCACGGTCGGCGGCTGCGGATCGAACGGAATGCCGTTCTTGTTGCAGGTGATATGCGCGCGGCCGAGCGCCTTCTCGGTCTCGGCGCCGGTGACGCCCTTCGGCCGCAGATCGACCAGCATCAGATGCGTGTCGGTGCCGCCGGTGACGATGTCGATCCCGCCCTTCATCAGCGTTTCGGCCAGCGTCCTGGCATTGGCCACCACCGCCGCCGCGTAGCCGGCGAACTCCGGCCGCAGCGCCTCGCCGAAGGCCACCGCCTTGCCGGCGATCACATGCATCAGCGGCCCACCCTGCAGGCCGGGGAAGATCGCCGAATTGATCTTCTTCGCAATCGCCTCGTCATTGGTCAGCACGAGACCGCCGCGCGGGCCGCGCAGCGTCTTGTGCGTGGTCGAGGTGACGACATGCGCGTGGCCGATCGGGCTCGGATGCTGGCCACCGGCGACGAGGCCGGCGAAATGCGCCATGTCGACCATCAGATAGGCGCCGATCTCGTCGGCCACCGCGCGGAACTTCGCGAAATCGATCTGGCGCGGGATCGCCGAGCCGCCGGCGATGATCAGCTTCGGCTTGTGCTCCCTGGCGAGCGCCGCCATCTCGTCATAGTCGAGCCGGCTGTCCTGCCGGCGCACGCCGTAATGCACGGCGTTGAACCACTTGCCCGACATGTTGGGCTTGGCGCCATGGGTCAGATGCCCGCCCGAGGCGAGATCCATGGCGAGGAAGGTCTCGCCCGGCTTCAGCAGCGCGAGAAACACCGACTGGTTCGCCTGGCTGCCGGAATTGGCCTGCACATTGGCGAAGCCCGCGCCGAACAGTTTCTTCACCCGCTCGATCGCCAGCGTCTCAGCCACGTCGACGAACTGGCAGCCGCCATAGTAGCGCCGGCCGGGATAGCCTTCCGCGTACTTGTTGGTCATCACCGAGCCCTGCGCCTGCAGCACGGCGCGGCTGACGATGTTCTCGGAGGCGATGAGCTCGATCTCGTCGCGCTGGCGGGTCAGTTCGTCGCCGATGGCGCCGAAGATCTCGGGATCGCGATCCGACAGGGACTCGACGAAAAATCCGGTCTCGGGAACAATGTCTTTCACGGTCGGCCCTCCTTTTTCGGGCGGGGTACGGGATGTCGCCCTGATAGCGCGATTGTCGCGGACGCGAAACCGGCAAAACGTCGCGCAACTCTGTCACACTCCCTGATTTTCGCCGAACCGCCACCGTTTTCCCGGCGACCCGCTTTCCCGGCGACCCGCCTGCCTCGCACCGCCGGCAAGAACCTTGTCACATCGCCCTCCCCGCGCGAGAGTGCGGACTCCGGCCGCCGGCCGCCGGTGGTCGCGCAGGAAGCATCCCCTTGGTATTCGAGCGCATTCACTTCTGCGCCAGTTCGGTGGATCTGGCGCGAAACTCGCGGGAACGGCTGATCGCCAGGCATGGGCAGGCGCCGATCGAGACCGCCGATGTGATCGTCGCACTCGGCGGCGACGGGCTCATGCTCACCACGCTGCACACCAATCCCACCCGGCTGCCGGTCTATGGCATGAACCGCGGAACCGTCGGCTTCCTGATGAACAGCTATTCCGAGCACAATCTCGCCGCGCGTCTGGCGGCGGCGGAGGCGGCGGCGACCAATCCGCTGCGCATGCGGGCGACGACGTCCGACGGACAGGTGATCGAGGCGCTGGCGATCAACGAGGTGTCGATCCTGCGCGCCGGGCCGCAGGCGGCGAAGCTCCGCATCGTCATCGACGGCCGCGAGCGGATGGCGGAACTCGTCTGCGACGGCGCGCTCGTCGCGACGCCGGCGGGCTCGACCGCCTACAACTATTCGGCGCATGGCCCGATCCTGCCGATCGGCGCCGACATCCTCGCGCTGACGCCGATGTCGGCCTTCCGGCCGCGGCGCTGGCGCGGCGCCCTGCTGCCCAGGCGCGCGCGCATCACCTTCGAGGTGCGCGAGGCGGAGAAGCGGCCGGTCTCGGCGGTCGCCGATTCGTTCGAGGTGCGCGACGCGGTGCTGATCGAGATCGAATGCGCCTCCGACATCACCCATCGCATCCTCTTCGACCCCGGCCACGGGCTCGAGGAGCGGCTGATCCGCGAGCAATTCGCCTGATCCCTTGCGGCGCGCGCGGTCGCGGGGCACCTAGGCCGAAGTCACGGAAGGATCGGACGTATGGCGCTGAGCGCGCGGCGGCAATGGGGTTTCTGGGGCATCGGCCTGGCGCTGGTGCTGCTCATCATGTGGCTGCTCGGCGGCGCGCTCCTGCCCTTCATCGCCGGGGCGGCACTCGCCTATGTCCTCGATCCGCTGGCCGACCGGCTGGAGCGGATCGGCATGGCGCGCGCCGCGGCGACGGCCGTGATCGCGATCGCCGTGATCCTCGCCTTCGCGCTGATCGTGCTCTTCGCCGTGCCGGCGCTGGTCGCGCAGGCCCAGGCGCTGGCGGTGGCGATGCCGGACTATCTCGCCCGGCTGACGGCGGTGCTCTCGGCGCGCTTTCCCGGACTCTTCGACGAGAATTCGATCACCCGGCGCGGCCTCGCCTCGGCCGAGGCCATGCTGCGCGAGGGCGGCATGGCCATGGTGAACCAGGTGCTCGCCTCCGGCCTGCAGGTCATCAATTTCCTTGTCGTGCTCTTGGTGACGCCGGTGGTCGCCTTCTACCTCCTGCTCGACTGGGACAAGATCGTGGCCAAGGTCAACGGCGCCTTGCCGCGCCAGCACGCGCCGACCATCCGCCGCCTGATGCGCGAGATCGACGCGGTGATGGCGGGGTTCGTTCGCGGCCAGCTGTCGGTCTGCGTCATCCTCGGCACCTTCTACGCGGTGGCGCTGATGGTGATCGGATTGCCCTACGGCTTTCTGGTCGGGATGGTGGCGGGGCTCATCTCCTTCATCCCGTTCGTCGGCTCGACGGTCGGGCTGCTGCTCTCGGTCGGCATCGCACTCTTCACCTTCTGGGAGCAGCCGATCTGGATCTTCGTGACGGCGGGCATCTTCGGCTTCGGTCAGTTCGTCGAGGGCAACATCCTGTCGCCGCATCTGGTCGGCAAGTCGGTGGGGCTGCATCCGGTGCTGCTCATCCTCGCGCTCTCGGTCTTCGGGGCGATGTTCGGCTTCGCCGGGCTGCTGATCGCGGTCCCCGTGGCCGCGGCGCTCGGCGTCCTCAGCCGCTACGCCTTCGATCAGTATCTCGCCAGCCCGCTCTACAGCGGCAAGCTGCCACCGGCGGATCCGTGAGCTTGGCCGGGCCGCGGCAACTCGTCTTCGACCTCGCGACCCGGCCGGCGCTGGGGCGCGCGGATTTCTTCGTATCGCCCGCCAACCGACTGGCGCTGGCACAGGTCGATACCTGGCCGGCATGGCCCGGCGGGCGGCTCGCCATCGCCGGACCGGCCGGCGCCGGCAAGACCCATCTCGCGCATGTCTGGGCGGCGCGATCGGGCGCGCGCCTCCTGCCGGCCGCCGCGCTCGCGGCGCTCGATATCGGCGCGCTCCCCGAGGGCGCGGCGCTCGTTGTCGAGGATGTGGACCGGCTGCCCGAACTGCCCGCGGCGCAGGCGGGCGCGGCGGAGGAGGCGCTCTTTCACGTCGCGAACCGCCTCGCCGCCGCCGGCGCGCTGATGGTCAGCGGGCGCGAGCCGCCCGCGCGCTGGGCGATCCGCCTGCCGGACCTCGCGAGCCGGCTGCGCGCATCGCCGGTGGCGCGGCTCGAGGCGCCGGACGACGCCCTGCTCGCCGCCGTTCTGCTCAAACTCTTCGGCGATCGGCAGATCGTGGTCGAGGTCGATCTTGTCCAGTATCTGCTGACGCGCATGGACCGGTCCTTCGAGGCGGCCGAGGCGCTGGTGGCCGAACTCGATCGCGCGGCGCTCGCCCGGCGACGCCCGGTGACGCGCGTGCTCGCGGCGGAGATTCTGCGCGGCGCGGAATAACTTGCGGCGCGACGCCGCGGCGACGGAGCGAATTGCCACCAGCCCGAAATCTGCGATAGTCGGGGCGACCCGGAGACTGTCAGCCATGCTCGAACCCCTTGCGACCGAAGACGATCGGACCATCGTCGACGCCGATTTCCTGAAATCGAACCCTCCCGCCGGCCAGCCGCTGCCGGAGGGCCATGCGAGCGGGCCGGAGCGCTTCATCAACCGCGAGCTCAGCTGGCTCGCCTTCAACTGGCGGGTGATGTCGGAGGCCGAGAACCCGAGCGTTCCGCTGCTCGAGCGGGTGCGGTTCCTGTCCATCTCGGGCTCCAATCTCGACGAATTCTATTCCGTCCGCGTCGCGGGCCTGCGCGGCATGGTACGCGAGGGCGTCGGCTCGTCGAGCGCCGACGGCCTCAGCCCGGGCGAGCAACTGCGCCTGATCAATGTCGACGCCCGCGCCCTGATGCTGCGCCAGCAGGAATGCCTCGAGGTACTCGACGGGCTCATGAGGGCGGAAGGGATCGAGATCCTCGGCCCGCGTCAGCTCAAGGGCCCCGACCTCAAGGTCATGGAGAAGCATTTCTTCGAACAGGTGTTCCCGATCCTGTCGCCGCTCGCCATCGACCCGGCGCATCCCTTCCCTTTCATCGCCAACGGCGGCTTTGCCATGGCGCTGAAGCTGCGCCGCAACGCCGACGAGACCGGGCTCGAGGCGCTGCTGCCCGTGCCGGCCCAGGTGCCGCGCTTCGTCCGCCTGCCCGACGGCGCCGAGGGCCAGGCGCGGCTGCTGCCGCTCGAGGCGCTGCTGGAAGTGTTCCTCAACCGGCTCTTCCCCGGCTATTCGATGCTCGGGCACTGCGCCTTCCGGGTGCTGCGCGACAGTGATCTGGAGGTCGAGGAAGAGGCCGAGGATCTGGTGCGCGAATTCGAGACGGCCCTGAAGCGCCGGCGCCGGGGCGAGGTGATCCGGCTGACCATGACCGCCGACGCGCCGAAGGATCTGCGCAAGCTCATCATCGGCGCGCTCGGCGTCGTCGAGGACGAGGTGATCGAGGTGCCGGGCCTGATCGGCGTCTCCGATCTCGCCGAGCTCTGCCGCCTGCCGCGGCCCGACCTGCTCTGGCCGCCCTTCACGCCCCGGGTGCCGGAACGGGTGCAGGATTTCGAGGGCGACATCTTCGCCGCGATCCGCCAGAAGGACATGCTGCTCCATCACCCCTACGAGTCCTTCGGCATCGTCGTCGGCTTCCTGCAGCAGGCGGCGCGCGATCCCGACGTGCTGGCCATCAAGCAGACGCTCTACCGCACCAGCCGCGACAGCCCGATCGTCGCGGCGCTCTGCGAAGCGGCCGAGGACGGCAAGTCCGTCACCGCCCTCATCGAGCTCAAGGCCCGGTTCGACGAGGCCGCGAACATCCGCCAGAGCCGCCGGCTGGAACGCGCCGGCGCCCAGGTCGTCTATGGCTTCATCGACTGGAAGACCCACGCCAAGATCTCGACCGTGGTCCGGCGCGAGGCGGGCGAGCTTGTCACCTACACCCATTTCGGCACCGGCAACTATCACCCCGGCACCGCGAACATCTATACCGACCTCAGCCTCTTCACCTGCGACAAGCCGCTGGGGCGGGACGCGACCAAGGTCTTCAACTACGTCACCGGCTACGTGAAGCCCGAGACGCTCGAAAATCTCGCGATCAGCCCGCACATGATCAAGCCGCGCATCCTCGAAGGCCTCGCCGGCGAGATCGAACATGCGCGGGCCGGACGCCCGGCCCAGGTCTGGATCAAGGTGAACGCGATCACCGAGCCCGATGTGATCGACGCGCTCTACGCCGCGAGCCAGGCCGGGGTGCGGATCGACATGGTGGTGCGCGGCATCTGCGGCCTGCGCGCGGGCGTCGCGGGGTTGAGCGAGAACATCCGGGTGAAGTCGATCATCGGCCGCTTTCTCGAACACAGCCGCATCGTCTGCTTCGGCAACGGCCACGGCCTGCCCTCGAAGAAGGCGCGGGTCTATATCAGCTCCGCCGACTGGATGGAGCGCAATCTCAACCGCCGCATCGAAGCGCTGGTCGAGATCACCAACCCCACCGTGCACGCGCAGATCATCGACCAGGTGATGGCGGCGAACCTCGCCGACCAGGCGCAGAGCTGGGTGGCCCAGCCCGACGGCTCCTATCGCCGGCACGGTGCCGAACCCGGCGCGCCGCTGTTCAGCTGTCACCGGTTCTTCATGGAGAACCCGTCCCTCTCGGGCCGCGGCCGCGCCGGCGCCAAGGACGTCATCCGCCTCGTCCACAGCCAGGATTGACCGTTACGGTTTTCCTGATTGGTTCGGATCGAGATGTCTTCGCGGACCGCCCTTTGGGGGCGCCAGTGGCGCGCCCGCGGTCCGCGCGCCCGGAGCAAGCTTGCGGAGGG
>NZ_CALAGI010000032.1 GCF_937891315.1 uncultured Amaricoccus sp.
AACCTTGAATCACGACGTATCGCCCTTGAGAATCCCTAGAGTCCACACATCCTAGCGCGGCGCGGCTAGGTGTCGCGGCGCGGCCGGCTGGCGGCGATCACCTTGTAGGAACGATCCTCGGAGAGCCGTTCCCAATGGCGGAAATGGGCGTCGAGCGCGGCCTCGTAGGGCAGCTGGCGGTTGGCGACCATGAGAAAGGTGCCGGAGGGTTTCAGCACCCGGCCGGCGGCGGCGATGAAATCGGTCCCGAGCGTCGGATCGGCGGCGCGGCCATGGTGGAAGGGCGGGTTCGCGAGGATCGCATCATAGGGTGGCGTGCCGCGCGCCAGCCGGGTGACATCGGCCCAGTGAAAGCCGGCGCGCGGATCGGCGAGGTTCAGGCGGGCGGCGTCGAGCGCGCGCGATTCGGCCTCGAAGAGGTCGATCCGCGCGATCTCGGGCGCCCGGGCCAGCGCCTCGATCGCGAGCCAGCCCCAGCCGGCGCCGAAGTCGGCGACCCGGCCGCGCAGCTTCGCCGGCAAGGCCTCGGCGAGGCGGCGGCTGCCCGGATCGACGGCATCGGGCGAGAACATGCCCGGCGCGGTCACGAAACCGGCCGGGTTGGGCCGCGGCCGGTTGCCTTCCGCCCAGGCCGCCGCCACTTCGGGCAGCGCGGCGGGGCGCCGCAGCCAGAACACCCGGCCGTGCGCCTTGCTGATCTGTCCATCGAGCGGCAGGGCGCGGCCGACCTGGGTGACGAGACTGTCCACGCCCTCGGTCTTGGCGCCGGCCACGGCGAGCAGCCCGCCCGGCGCCAGCATGTCGAGGCCGCGGGCGATATTGCCGAGATTCTCGGCGCGGGCGCGGGTAAG
This sequence comes from uncultured Amaricoccus sp., assembly GCF_937891315.1. Taxonomy (GTDB): domain Bacteria; phylum Pseudomonadota; class Alphaproteobacteria; order Rhodobacterales; family Rhodobacteraceae; genus Amaricoccus. The sequence continues at coordinate 852 of NZ_CALAGI010000032.1, forward strand.
GAGCACGATGACGGCGGAAGCCGGCCCCGACGCCCGGACCTCCGTCCGAAAGCCCGCGTCGGCGAGAGCGTCATGGGTCGGTCGAAAACTCTGCTCGCAGATCAACCGGTCGCGGCCGATGAGATCGAGCGCCGGGCCTGGGACGCTGCGCAGCAGGACGACCGGGCCGTCGGCCGGAAGGACCAGGGCCTCCGACCCGATCGCGGTCGCGAGGCGATCCGAATGGGACATGCGGGGACGGGCGGGCGCCCTATTCCTTTTCCATAGTGCATTGGAGCGGATGCTGGTTCCGCCGGGCATAGTCCATCACCTGCGTCACCTTGGTCTCGGCGATCTCGAACGAGAAGACGCCGACGACGGCGAGACCCTTGCGATGGACCGTCAGCATGATGTCCCGTGCCTGCAGGTGGCTGATACCGAAGAACCGCTCGAGCACATGCACCACGAACTCCATCGGCGTGTAGTCGTCATTGAGCAGCAGCACCTTGTAGAGCGGCGGGCGCTGGGTCCTGGTCCGGGTCTTGGTAAGGAGCCCGGACTCGCCGCCCGGAGGTTTCTGGTCCGACGCTGTCATTGTCTTGGTGCGCGCAAAACTGTGGAGAACGATCCGAGGATTATAGGCGATTGGCCGGAATAGAAAAGGGGGCCGAGGCCCCCTTTTCCGATTGCACCGTGTACGCGGTAGATTACAGGCTGAAGCTCTTGAACTTCTCGGTCGCGGCGGTGACGCGCGCGCCGATCGGCGCGGTGATGTCCTTGGCGGCGGCGACGTAGATTTCGCTCATCTTCGTGGTCTGGTGGATCCAGCCCTCGAAGGCGCTCTGCGCATAGGCGCTCTGCTTCTCGAACAGCTCGGTGATGGTCTTGGCCGAGGCGAGTTCCTGCGCGGCGGCGACGCCATCCTCGAAGGCCTTCTTCGAATAGGCGCTGATCTCGGTGCCGATGCCCTCGGCGGCCTTGGCGGCGATTTCGGAAGATTTGACGACGGCGTCGAGGTTTTCCTGACCGAAGGCGGTGACGCCCTCGAAGCCCTTGGTGAATTTTTCGATCTGCTCGGTGACAGTCTTCTGGGTGTCGGCGACCATGGTTTCTACCTTCGCGGTTGCGTCGTTCATGACATTGGTGAGGTTGGTGGTGACGTCGGCGGCGATGCTCTCGGCTGGCGCTATCTTGGCGGCGGTGATGCGTGCGGCCATCTGGGGTCTCTCCTGATTTATCTATGCTTATTGGTATCAATCATATAGCGAGCATGCTGCGCTGCGTCAAGTGATTATGTTGCAGTGCGTCATAGAATTCAGTGACCTTTCAGCCACGTCAGCCGCGTCGCGTCAGCCATTGAAACAAAAGTGTTTTCGAGCCTCGGAACTCATGATAGGGTTAACGAAAAATAAAGCATTCGCGCCCTAGCGTTTGCATAAATCCAGAGGCAGTGGGTGCGATTCGCGCCGGAGGCAGTGATGACGGGAACCCTTTCGCGCGGGTTGATTTTCGCTATTGGATTAACTTTTTTTGCGAGTATTGCCCAGGCGCAGCAATATGCGTCCTATGTGATGGATGCGCGCACCGGCAAGGTCATCTCGGCGTCGAACGCCGAGACCCGGGTGCATCCGGCCTCGCTGACCAAGATGATGACGCTCTATATCGTCTTCGACCAGATCAAGCGCGGCCGCATGTCGCTCGATCAGAAAATCACCATCTCCGAGCACGCAGCCGCCGAGCCGCCCTCGAAACTGGGGTTGAAGCCGGGCCAGAAGATCGAGCTGCGCTATCTGATCCGCGCGGCCGCGATCAAGTCGGCGAACGACGCGGCGACCGCGATGGGCGAGGCGGTGGGCGGCTCCGAAAGCGGCTTCGCCAATGTCATGAACCAGTATGCCCGCGCCATGGGCCTGCGAAACACCACCTTCATGAACGCCAACGGCCTGACGAGACCCGGGCACATGTCGACCGCGCATGACATGGCCGAGATCGGCCGGCGGCTCTATTACGACTTCCCGCAATACTACAATATCTTCAGCCGGAACGCGACCTCGGCCGGGCTGAAGACGGTGCAGAACACCAATCGCCGCCTGCTCGACGCCTATCCCGGGGCGGACGGGATCAAGACCGGCTATACCAAGGCGGCGGGGTTCAATCTCGTCTCCTCGGCCCAGCGCGGCGACATGCGGGTGATCGTCGCCGTGATGGGCGCGCGGTCGAGCGCCAGCCGCAATGCCGAGGTGGCGCGGCTGATGGATCTCGGCTTCTCCAAGATGCCGCGGGTGGCGCGGGTCAATCCGCCGGCGCCGCTGCGCACGGTCGGAACCCAGGTCGCGGCCGCGCGGATGGCGCCGGCCATCGCCGCCGGCACGGCGACCGTCGCCGCGGCGGCGGCGGAGGCCGACTCGCCGGTCGGCGCGGCGGAGCCGGTCGCGGTACGCGGCTCGACCGTCGCGGTGGCGGCGCCCGTCGCCGAGACCGCCGCGCTGGAGGCCGGCCGACCGATGCCGCGCACCCTGAGCGCGGACGCGGCGCTGACCCGGAACAGTCAGAGCATCGCGGCCGCGATCGCCGAGGTGAATGCCGAACTGGCCGACGCGAGCGCCCGGGTCGCCGCCGGCCGGCCAGTCCCGCGGCCGGGACCGGCCGTGGCCGCCGCGCCGGTTTCGGGGCCGGTTTCAGGATCGGCCTCCACCTTCGCCTCCGTCGCGCCATCGGCGCCGACGCCGCGGGTGAAGGCGCCGGCGCTGGAGAGCGCGCCGATCACGGTGGCGAACGCCGGCGGAGGCACCACCGGCGGCAACGACTGGGGCGTGCAGGTTGGCGCCTTCCGCTCGCGCGGCGACGCGGAACGGCAACTGCTGACCACCGCCCTGCAGGACGTGCCGGAACTCGCCGGGGGACTGCGCCGGGTCGAGGCCGCGAAGGTACAGGGCGTCACGGTCTATCGCGCGCAGTTCGTCGGCCTCGACCAGAACAGCGCCATCGCCGCCTGCGGCAGCCTCGCGCGACGCAGCGCGGACTGCATGCCGCTGGCGCCAGGGATCTGAACGCGGGCTGTTTGCGAATTCGGCTCCGCGCCCCGCGCGCCCTCGGGACGTTTCCTCCGGGCGTGCGACCGCCGCGACCGGCCACTGGCAGGTCGGCGAGACGCGGCCGCTGAAATCTCGGACGGATCGGCGAAAACGACGCGGTCACCCGATCTGGAACAATATGCGGACGGCCCGGTTCAACCGGGACGGCCTTCGCGCTCAGGCGGCGTCGGTGGTCGGGTAGAAGGCCTCGTAGATCGGCTCCAGCGTGTGGCTGTCGAACAGCGACGAGACACTGGTGCCGTTGGCGATGTTGAGGATCGCCTGGCCGAACAGCGGTGCGACCGGCACCACCCGGATGTTCTTGGCCTTGCGCACCAGGGCGGTGGGCTCGATCGAGTCGGTGATCACGAGGCTCTTCATCACCGAGGTGGTGACGCGCTCGATCGCGGGGCCCGAGAGCACGCCGTGGGTGATATAGGCATGGACCTCCCTGGCGCCCTGGGCGGTGAGGAGTTCGGCCGCCTTCACCAGTGTTCCGGCGGTGTCGCAGATATCGTCGACGATCACGCAGACCCGGTCCCGCACTTCGCCGATCACGCTCATCGAGGCGATCTCGCCCGGCGCGGCGCGGCGCTTGTCCACGATCGCCAGATCGGCGCCGATGCGCTCGGCGAGGTCGCGGGCGCGGGCGACGCCGCCGACATCCGGGGAGACGACGGTCACCTCGCCGAGATTCTTGAACTTGTGGACGATGTCGAGGGCGAAGACCGGGGCGGCGTAGAGATTGTCGACCGGGATGTCGAAGAAGCCCTGGATCTGCGCGGCGTGGAGATCGAGGGTCAGCACCCGCTCGATCCCGGCGCGGGTCAGCAGGTTGGCGACGAGCTTGGCGCTGATCGGCGTGCGGGCCTTGGAGCGGCGGTCCTGCCGGGCATAGCCGAAATAGGGCATCACGGCGGTGATCCGCGCGGCCGAGGACCGGCGCAGCGCGTCGGTCATGATCAGGAGCTCCATCAGGTTGTCGTTCGCCGGGTTCGAGGTCGACTGGACGATGAACATGTCCTCGCCCCGGACGTTCTCGTAGACCTCGACGAAGATCTCCTGGTCGTTGAAGCGTTCCACCCGGATCTTCACCAGCTCGACCGGCTCGCCCCGATGGATCGAGATCCGTCGGGCGATGGCGGTGGCGAGGGGCTTGTTCGAATTTCCCGCGATCAGCTTCGGCTTGAAAAGCGGACTCATCGGCGTGCCCTTCGCTGGCGCGGTAAACTGCGCTCCGGTTATCACCGCGGCTTGCCCTTGCAAAGCCCCGGAATCCGGAGATGCTGGTCCGGAGTTCTGGCGCGCGGCCTCGTGGCCGGCGCGTGGCGGGAGGGTCGCGGAATGGCGCGGATCGACTATTTCCTGTTTCCGCTGTCGCCTTTCAGCTACCTCGCGGGGTTGAAGCTCGAGGCGATCGCGGCGCGGCGCGGGGCGGAGATCGCCTATCGGCCGGTCGAGCTGTTCCGCATCTTCGCCGAGACCGGCACGGCGCAGGTGAAGGACCGGCATCCCTCGCGCCAGAAGTACCGGCTGGTCGACATAGCGCGCCTCGCCAGGGCCGAGGGCTTGCCGGTCAATCTCCATCCGCCGTTCTGGCCGACCAATCCGGTGCCGGCATCCGCTGCGATCATCGCGGCGCAGGAAGCGGGGGGCGGCGATCTCGGCGAGCTGACCCACGGCCTGCTGCGCGCGGTCTGGGCGGAGGATCGCGACATCGCCGACGACGCGGTGGTGCGGGACTGCCTCGTCGCGGCGGGCTTCGCGCCCGAGCTGGCCGGCAGGGGGCTGCTCTCGGCGGTGGAGACGCTTCAGCGCAACACGGACGAGGCGCTGCGGCGAGGGGTCTTCGGCGCGCCGAGCTACGTGGTCGGCGACGAGATCTTCTGGGGTCAGGACCGGCTCGATCTCCTCGACGCGCATCTGGCGGAACTCGGCTGAGGCGCTGCGCCGAGAGACTTCGCGGGGGGCTTCCGCGGGGCTCCCGGCGCGCGCCCGCGGCGAATGCGTGTTGACAAGGGAGCGAGGGTTTCGCTAGAGACGCCGCCTGAACATCCGACGATCGAAAGACGAACCGCACCCATGGCAAATTCGCCGTCTTCCAAGAAACGCGCCCGGCAGGCCGAGGGCCGCGCCGCGGTGAACAAGGCCCGGCGTTCGCGTCTGCGCACCTTCGTCCGCAAGGTCGAGGAAGCCATCGCCGCCGGCGACCAGGCCGTCGCCGCCGAGGCGCTGCGGCTCGCCCAGCCCGAGATCATGCGCGGCGTGACCAAGGGCGTGCTGCACAAGAACACCGCGAGCCGCAAGGTCTCGCGGTTGGCCGGGCGGGTCAACGCGCTCGGCGCCTGACCGCCTTCGCGCTGACCATTTCGGCTTGTCGCGACCGCGTCGCGACTGTGAAGGGCGTGTCCGTCTGGACGCGCCTTTTTCCTGTTTCGTTCGGTTTGCGCGATTTCGGGGATGTTCCATCTTCGGTCCGGTTGTCGGATCCCGGCGCCTTGGGTATGGTTAATCGTCGCGGAACGAATCCGATCCAAGGACCGTCACTGAACAGGCGCAAGTCATCTTCTTTGTTTCAGCCCGAGCGGCTGTAATATAAGTGACACAGTTGCGTTTGTTTGTGCGAGTCGGCGGAGTATTGTGTGTCTGGAATTAGGCGCGATCCGACTATAAGGCGATTGGTGTCGATGCGTGCCCGGCGAGACCGGAGTGGCGTCGACCAGAAATCCAACGGGGGATGCGCGATGCGTGACACTGCCAGCATTCGGCGCCGGGGCGCTCGGATCATCGGCTTGGCCGGTCGGAGCTTCCGGGGCGTCTCGGGCACCGGGTGCGTGTCGGGCTTTGCCGGATTGGGTATCGCCGCGAATGAAGCCTGAGATCATGACGGATTCGGCGGATGCCCGGGGCGGGGCCTGGTCGCGTGTGCGAGGTCATTTGCGCAGCCAGATCGGCAAGGACGCCTATCAGAACTGGATCGACCCGCTCGCCTTCGTCGGCGCCGACCATGGCGTGGTGCAGATCGCCGCGCCGACCAGCTTCATCGGCACCTGGGTCGCGCGGAACTATGGCGAGGTGATCCGCCAGCTGCTGACCAAGGAGCGCGTGCTGGTCCAGCGGCTGGAATTCACCGTGGCAGCGCCCACCGCCGAGGAGGGCTTCCGCCCACCGCGGGCTCGGGAGGCGGCGGCGGCGAAGCCGGAGGCCAGGCCCGAGCCTCGACCCGAGCCCCGACCCGAACCTCGTATCGAGACCCGATCGGAGACGGCGATGGTGGCGCCGGGCGATATCGAACTGCCGCAGTCGCCGCTCGATGGCCGGTTCACCTTCGACAATTTCATTGTCGGCAAGCCGAACGAACTCGCCCACGCGGCCGCCCGCCGGGTGGCCGAGGGTCGGGACGTGAGCTTCAATCCACTGTTCCTTTATGGTGGCGTCGGCCTCGGCAAGACACATCTGATGCATGCCATCGCCTGGGAGGTGCGGCATTCGCGACCCGAGGCGCGGGTGCTCTATCTCTCGGCCGAGCAGTTCATGTACCGCTTCGTCTCCGCCCTGCGCTTCAAGGAGATGCATGGCTTCAAGGAGATGTTCCGCTCGGTCGACATGCTGATGGTCGATGACGTGCAGTTCATTTCCGGCAAGGATTCCACCCAGGAGGAATTCTTCCATACCTTCAACGCGCTGGTCGATCAGCACAAGCAGATCGTGATCTCCGCCGACCGCGCGCCCGGCGAGATCGACGGGCTGGAGGAGCGAATCAAGTCGCGCCTGCAATGGGGCCTCGTGGTCGATCTGCATCCGACCGATTACGAACTGCGCCTCGGGATCCTGCAGGCCAAGGCCGAGGCGCAGGCCGCGCTGCATCCGGGCGTGGTGGTCGGGCCGGGGGTAATGGAGCTTCTCGCCCACCGGATCAGTTCCAACGTCCGCGTGCTCGAAGGCGCGCTGACCCGGCTCTATGCCTTCGCGGGGCTGGTGGGGCGCGAGATCAATCTCGATATGACCCAGGAATGTCTCGCCGACGTGCTGCGCGCCTCCGAGCGCAAGGTCACCATCGACGAGATCATCCGCAAGGTCGCCGACCACTACAACCTGCGGATGTCCGACCTCCTGTCCGCCCGCCGCGCGCGGCAGGTGGCGCGGCCGCGGCAGGTGGCGATGTATCTGTCGAAGACGCTGACCTCGAAATCGCTGCCGGACATCGGGCGGCGCTTCGGCGGCCGGGATCACACCACGGTGATCCATGCCGTGCGCAAGATCGAGGAGTTGCGCAAGACCGACAACCAGATCGCCGAGGATGTCGAGCTGCTGCGGCGGATGCTCGAAGCCTGAGCGGATTTTCCGCTCGCTGGGGTTGCGGGGGCGCTTGCCCTTTCCCGCCGTTTCGCTAACGTCGCGATCCCTCCGGGAGGGATGCCCCCGGGGGATCGCGCAAGGGATGACACGCATGAAACTTAGCATGGAGCGCGGCGCCCTCCTTCGGGCGATGAGTCGCGCGCAATCCGTCGTCGAGCGGCGCAACACCATCCCGATCCTCGGCAATGTGCTGATCGAGGCGGAGGGCGAGCAGGTGAGCTTCCGCGCCACCGATCTCGATATCGAGGTGATCGACCGGTCGCGGGCCATGGTGCTGCGCGCCGGAGCGACCACCGTCTCGGCCCATACCCTGCACGAGATCGTGCGCAAGCTGCCCGACGGGGCGATGGTCGAGTTGAATGACGACGGCCTTTCCGGGCGGCTCGAGGTGCGGGCCGGGCGCTCGCATTTCAGCCTCGCCACCCTGCCGCGCGAGGATTTCCCGATCATGGCGAGCGCGGAATATCAGTGCAATTTCGCCTGCCCGGCGCCGGTGCTGCGCCGGCTGTTCGACAAGGCCAAGTTCGCGATCTCGACGGAGGAGACGCGCTACTATCTGAATGGGGTCTATCTGCACGCGGCGAAGTCGGTGGAGGGGCCGGTGCTGCGCTGTGTCGCCACGGATGGGCACCGGCTGGCGCGGATCGACGCGGCGCTGCCGGCGGGGGCGGAGGATGTGCCTGGCGTGATCGTGCCGCGCAAGACGGTGGGCGAGTTGCGCAAGCTGCTCGACGATGACGAGGCGGTGATCGCGGTGTCGGTCAGCGAGACCAAGGTGCGGTTCGCGACCCCGGACGTCACCCTGACCTCGAAGGTGATCGATGGGACCTTCCCGGATTATTCCCGGGTGATCCCGACCGGCAATTCCAAGCGGCTCGAGGTCGACGCCGCCGAGTTCGCGCAGGCCGTTGATCGTGTGGCGACCGTCTCCTCGGAGCGGAGCCGCGCGGTGAAGATGGCGATCGAGGATGACCGGCTGATCCTCAGCGTCAATGCGCCCGACGCCGGCGCGGCGGACGAGGAACTGTCGGTCGCCTATGCCGACGAGCGGCTGGAGATTGGCTTCAACGCGAAATACCTGCTGGAGATCGCCGGGCAGGTGGATCGCGAGAACGCGGTCTTCCTGTTCAATTCGTCGGGCGATCCGACCCTGATGCGCGAAGGCAACGACGAATCGGCGGTCTATGTCGTGATGCCGATGCGGGTGTGATCCCGCGGTCCGGCCGCGCGGCGCGATGAGGCTCGCGGTCGCGCGGCTGCGGCTGTCGCATTTCCGCTCACACCTGGCGCTCGAACTCGACTTCGACGGCCGGCCCGTCGCGATCTTCGGGCCGAACGGCGCCGGCAAGACCAATCTGATCGAGGCGATCTCGCTGCTGTCGCCGGGGCGCGGCTTGCGCGGCGCGGCCGCGGAGGATCTGGCGCGGTCGCCGGAGCGCATCGGCTGGAAGATCGCGGCGGTGCTTGAGAGCCCGGACGGGGCGCATGAGGTGGCGAGCTGGAGCGAGGGCGCCGGGCGCCGGGTCGAGATCGACGGCAAGACCGCGCCGCAGTCGGGCCTCGGCCGGATGGCGCGGGTGCTGTGGCTGACCCCCGCCATGGACCGGCTGTGGATGGAGGGCGCGTCGGAACGGCGCCGCTTCCTCGACCGGGTCACGCTCAGCCTGTTCCCGGAGCATGGCGAGACGGCGGCGAGCTACGAGCGCGCCTTGCGCGAGCGCAACCGCCTGCTGCGCGACGGGTCCCGCGATGGCGTCTGGTACGAGGCGCTGGAGGCGGGGATGGCGGAGTTCGGCGCGCGGCTCGACGCAGGGCGACGGGCGGCGCTGGCCCGGCTCGCGGCGGCGCCGGTCAGCGACGCCTTTCCCCGCGCCGAACTGACGCTGGAGGGCGAGGGGCCGCGCGACCGGGACGGCCTGGCCGCCGCCCTGCGCGAGGGCCGGGGGCGGGACATGGCGGCGGGGCGCGGCCTCATCGGGCCGCATCGCGACGATCTCGGAGCGGTCTACGCGGCGAAGGGCGTGGCGGCGCGGCTCTGTTCCACCGGCGAGCAGAAGGCGCTGCTGATCAGCCTGATCCTCGCCAACGCCCGCGCCGTGGCGGAGGATTTTGGCGCCCCGCCGGTGCTGCTGCTCGACGAGGTCGCGGCGCATCTCGACGGAGCGCGGCGGGGGGCGCTCTACGCCGCGATCGCCGGGCTGGGCGCGCAGGCGTTCCTGACGGGGACGGGGGTGGAGTTGTTCGAAGGTCTGGACGCGGCGCGGCTGGGGCTGGCGTAGGGCGGACCCCGGTCCGCCATCCCTCGGGAGCCCGGTGTCATCAGGGCCGGCGCCGCGGCCGGTCCCGGAGCTTTCACCCCAACGCCTCGGTTCGGAACAGGCGGATGCGGAGGCCGCCGTGCGGAATTGGCGCGCCGGTCGGCAGGAAGGGCAGGGCCGTCGCCTGGGCGAGCGCGGCTTCGGTGGTGACGAGGCCGACGCGCCAGCCGGTGAAGCCGGCGCGCAGGGTCTCGCCGAGGGTGGCGTAGAGCGGGATCAGGGCCTTGGGGTCGCCGAGGCGGGTGCCGTAGGGCGGGTTCACCATGACGAGGCCGGGCGGGCCGTCCGGGCGGCGCAGCGCGCTGATCGGCGCCTCGGTGAAGTCGGTCAGGTCCGAGACGCCGGCGCGGGCGGCGTTGGCGCGGCTCATGGCGATGGCGCCGGCGTCGCGGTCCGCGCCGCGGAAGCGGAGCGGCGTCGCGACGCGGACCGCGCCGGCGCGCAGGTCGGCCCAGGCGGCCGCATCGAAGGTCGCGAGGCGTTCGAAGGCGAAGCCGCGGGAGCGGCCGGGAGCCAGGCCGGCGGCGATCTCGGCCGCCTCGATGACGAAGGTGCCGGAGCCGCACATCGGGTCGAGCACCGGCTCCACGCCGGCATAGCCGCAGGCGCGCAGCAAGAGGGCGGCGAGGGTCTCGCGCATCGGGGCGGCGTTCACCGCCTGCTTGTGGCCGCGGCGGTGCAGCAACTCGCCCGAGGTGTCGAGGCTGAATTCGCACATGTCCCGCTCGATCCGGGCGCGTAAGGTGACCGCGTCCTCGACCGTGCCGTCGACGACCGGGGCGCCCAGGGTTTCGCGGATGGCCGTGGCGATGCGCTGGCGGGCGGCGCCTTCGTGATAGACGCGCGAGGCGTGCGAGGTGACCTCGACGCGGACCGGAACATCGGGGCGCAGAAACTCCGCCCAGGCGAATTTCCGGGCCCGCTTGTCGAGTTGGGCGAGGTGCAGCACGCGAAAGCCGCCGATCCGGGCCAGCACCCGGCTCGGGCCGCGCAAGCTCAGGTTCGCCCGCCAGACATCGGGCCAGCCGCCCCGGAACGTCACCCCTCCCGGCACCCCCTTTGGCGAGGGAAAACCGGCGGCGCGCGCCTCGTCCGCCAGGACGGGCTCGAGACCGGGCGGCCCGGCGAGGAAGATTTCGAACGGATCCATGTGGCGCTTTAGCGTGAAATCCCGGGCGGGGCGACCTATATGTGAAAGGCGCCCAGACGGGACGCTCGCCGGATTAAGCCTTTGACTCAAGGCCCGGAATCTCCCCGTTTTTCGATGCTGGAGCGTGACAATCGCGCGAAGCCCCGATAGACTGCGACACCATTGCCAAGGACCTTTCCCCACATGTCTGAACCGCTCCGCGTCCCCGAGGAATACGGCGCCGATTCCATCAAGGTTCTCAAGGGCCTGGAAGCGGTGCGCAAGCGGCCGGGGATGTATATCGGCGATACCGACGACGGTTCCGGCCTGCATCACATGGTCTACGAGGTCGTGGACAACGGCATCGACGAGGCATTGGCCGGTCACGCCGACATCGTGCAGGTGACGCTGCATGCCGACAGCTCGGTCAGCGTCTATGACAACGGCCGCGGCATCCCGGTCGGCATCCACGAAGGCGAGGGGGTCAGCGCGGCCGAGGTCATCATGACCCAGCTGCACGCCGGCGGAAAGTTCGACCAGAACAGCTACAAGGTCTCGGGCGGGTTGCACGGGGTTGGCGTCAGCGTGGTGAACGCGCTGAGCGACTGGCTGGAACTGCGCATCTGGCGCGAGGGGTTCGAGCATGTGGCGCGGTTCGAGCGCGGCGACACGGTGGAGAGCCTGCGCCGCGTCGGGCCGGCCGAGGGCAGGAAGGGGACCGAGGTGCGGTTCCTCGCCTCGACCACCACCTTCTCCAACCTCGACTATGTCTATGCGACGCTGGAGCATCGGTTGCGCGAGCTGGCGTTCCTCAATTCCGGCGTGCGGATTTCGCTCCGCGACGAGCGGCACGCCGAGGTTCAGGAGACCGAGCTGCATTATGACGGCGGGGTGCGCGAGTTCGTGCGCTATCTCGACCGCTCGAAGACGCCGCTGATCAAGGATCCGATCTTTGTTTCGGGCGAGAGGGACGGCATCGGCATCGAGGCCGCGCTCTGGTGGAACGACAGCTACCACGAGAACGTGCTGCCCTTCACCAACAACATCCCCCAGCGCGACGGCGGCACCCATCTCGCGGCCTTCCGCGGCGCCTTGACGCGGACCATCAACAACTACGCCGGGGCGAGCGGCATCGCCAAGAAGGAGAAAGTCGCGATCACCGGGGACGACGCGCGCGAGGGGTTGACCTGCGTGCTGTCGGTGAAGGTGCCGGACCCGAAATTCTCCAGCCAGACCAAGGACAAGCTGGTGAGCTCGGAGGTGCGGCCGGCGGTCGAGGGTCTCCTGAACGAGAAGCTCGCCGAATGGTTCGAGGAAAATCCGGCGGACGCGCGGGTGGTCATTGGCAAGATCGTCGAAGCGGCGGTCGCGCGCGAGGCGGCGCGCAAGGCGCGCGACCTCACCCGACGCAAGACGGCGATGGACGTGGCGAACCTGCCCGGCAAGCTGGCGGATTGCCAGGAGAAGGACCCGGCCAAGGCCGAGCTCTTCATCGTCGAGGGCGACAGCGCCGGCGGCTCGGCCAAGCAGGGACGCAGCCGGGCGAACCAGGCGGTGCTGCCGCTGCGCGGCAAGATCCTCAATATCGAGCGGGCGCGGTTCGACCGGATGCTGTCATCGGAGGCGATCGGCACGCTGATCACCGCGCTCGGCACCGGGATCGGTCGCGACGAGTTCGACGTGGGCAAGTTGCGCTACCACAAGATCATCATCATGACCGATGCCGACGTGGACGGCGCGCATATCCGCACCCTGCTCCTCACCTTCTTCTTCCGGCAGATGGAGGAACTGATCACGGCGGGGCACCTCTATATCGCCCAGCCGCCGCTCTTCAAGGTCGCGCGCGGCCGGTCGGAGGTCTATCTCAAGGATCAGGCGGCGCTCGACGCCTATCTGGTCGAGCAGGGGGTGGACGGCGCGGCGCTGCGGCTCGGCGACGGCGCGGTGATCGCCGGCGCCGATCTCGCGCGGGTGGTCGAGGAGGCGCGGCTGGTGCGCGCGACACTGAACGCCTTTCCGACGCATTACTCGCGCCACGTGCTGGAGCAGGCGACGATCGCCGGCGCCCTGGTCAAGGGTGTGCTCGACGACGATCCTCAGGGCACGGCGGACCGGGTCGCGGCGCGGCTCGACCTGATCGCGGCGGAATACGAGCGCGGCTGGCAGGGACGTCCGACCCAGGACGGCGGCCTGCGCCTCTGGCGCAGCCTGCGCGGGGTCGAGGAGGCGCGCGTGCTCGACGGCGGCGCCCTGCGCTCGGCCGAGGCGCGCCGGCTCGCGGCCCTGACCCCGGCCCTGCGCGAGGTCTATTCCGAGCCCGCCGCGCTGGTACGCAAGGAGCGCGAGCAGCCGATCTTCGCCCCGACCGACCTCCTCGACGCGGTGATGAAGGAGGGCGAGAAGGGCCTGACCCTGCAGCGCTACAAGGGTCTCGGCGAGATGAATCCCGAACAGCTCTGGGAGACGACCCTGGACCCCGAGGCACGGACGCTGCTGCAGGTCCGGATCGAGCATCGCGAGGACGCCGACGAGGTCTTCTCCAAGCTGATGGGCGACGAGGTCGAACCCCGCCGCGAATTCATCCAGACCAACGCCCTGAGCGTGGCGAACCTCGATTTCTGAGGAGGTGTAGGTTTGCGCATAAGGTTGCGTTTCACCCATATCCTTGCGCGTTTGCGCATAAGCTTGCGTATCGCGTGAAGTCATTCGACATGCCCTGCCGGCCGAGATCGCCCGGGTCGCGTACTGGAACAAGAAGGCGGTATACGACCTGCTGTTCCGCGCCTCGGCCGAGACCGTGACGACCATCGCGGCCGACCCGAAGCGCCTCGGCGCGCGGGTCGGCATGACCAGCGTGCTGCACACCTGGGGGTCGGCGCTGACCCACCACCCCCATGTCCACATGATCGTCCCCGGCGGGGGTCTGTCGCCGGACGGCGCCCGTTGGGTTCCCTGTCGCCCAGGGTTCTTCCTGCATGTGCGGGTGGTGTCGCGCCTGTTTCGCCGCCTGTTCCTCGAAGGGCTGCTCGTGCTGCACCGCGCGGGCATGCTGGTCTTCTTCGGCGACCTGGCCGGGTTCGCAGACGCCGGCGCCTTCGCCGCCTGGCTGGCCCCGTTCCGCAAGTCCGAATGGTGGTCTATGCCAAACCGCCCTTCGGCGGCCCCGAGGCGGTGCTGGCCTACCTCAGCCGCTACACCCACCGTGTCGCCATCTCGAATCGCCGCCTGATCAGCGCGGACGCCGAGATGGTCGCCTTCCGCTGGAAGGCCTACCGCATCAAGTCCGGCGACCGGGAAAAAGGTGATGCGGCTCGCCACGGACGAGTCCGCCGGTTCCTGATCCACGTGCTGCCCGACGGCTTTCACCGCATCCGGCACTACGGCCTGCTCGCCAGCGCCCAGCGCAAGGCCAACATCGCGAGGCTCCGTGTCCTGCTCGGGACCGACCGGCCCGGACATGAGCCACAAGCGACCGCCGAGATCCTCCCGCTCACTCTGCGCGAGCCATGCCCATGCTGTGGCGGCCCGATGCGCGTCATCGAGATGTTCCGTCCCGGTCAGCAACCACGGTCGCGGGCGCCGCCACCGGAGCAGGAACGACCGGCAAGGGCGCCGGGGCCGGCGCGGACACCGGCTGGAACGAGAAGCCCAGATCGTCGGCGAGTTCCGCCGTAGCCGGATCGACCGCGGCTGGCTTCGCTGCCGCTTGCGCCGGCGTGCTCGTCTGGCGCGGCGGCAGGAAGGCGGCGAGATCGTCGCCGAAGTCGAGATCCGCGACTTCCGCCGGTCTGGGCGCCGGCGCCGCAGTCACCGGCTTTTCCGGCATGGCCGGCGGCGCCCCCAGGTCGGCATCACTCCAGCCGAGATCGGCGAGCAGGTCCTCCGGCGTGGTGGCCGGCGCCGGAACCGGCACCGGGGTCGGCTTCTCGGCCGGACGCCTGACTTCGACGGGCTCGAAGTCCAGCGACGGGCCGGGCGGCACGACGGCGGCCGGCGGCAGCTTCGCAGGAGCGACGGCCGGCGCTTTCGGCGCCACGGCCGCCGCCGGTGCAGCCTCCGGCATGTCCATCGGCTTGAAGTCCAGATCGCTCCAGACCTCGTCATCCACGCGTGCCGGTGCGGCGGCCGCCGCACTGGCCGGTGCCGGCATCGGTGTGACCGGCATCCTCGGACTTGTCGCCGGCATGCCCGGCGGGGTCGCCGCGACCGTGCCGATGAACATCGGATCGTCCGGGCACAGCTCGCGTCCCATGCGCGCAACCCGCAGCCACATCGGATCGGTGTCGCCGTAGACGAGCTGGCGCAGCGGCCCGACCTCGCGGCGGAAGGCCGCGGCATCGCGCAGGGTGTGCAGCACTTCGAGCAGGCGCATGCGCAGCGCGGTGTTGTCCGGTGCGGCTGCCAGCGCCGATTCGAGCAGCGCCCGGGCTTCGGCGTGGTTGCCGAGCGACATCAGCAGCGAACTGCGCTCCAGCGGATCAGCGCTGGCAGCCGCAGCACCCGCCGCCGCCGGCAGGGG
>NZ_CALAGI010000033.1 GCF_937891315.1 uncultured Amaricoccus sp.
GGGGCTTGTGTCCGACCCCTGAGTAAAGGGTCAGTCGGCGTGGCCGTTGGTATCAGTCGAGACAAGAGCCGCGTTCGTCATTGCTATCCGCGCGCCTTCGGATGCGCCTGGTCGTAGACTTCCATCAGTCGGGCCTGATCGACGCCGGTATAGACTTGGGTCGTCGCCAGTGACGCGTGGCCCAGCAACTCCTGGATCGCGCGGAGGTCGCCACCGGCTTCCAGGAGATGCGTCGCGAAGGAATGGCGGAGCGCGTGCGGGGTGGCGGTGGCCGGCAGGCCGAGCTGGGTTCGGGCCGCCTGCGTCGCCTTTTGCACCAGCCGCGGATTGAGCGGGCCGCCGCGCGCGCCGAGAAAGAGCGGCGCGGCGGGGCCGGGCCGGTAGGGGCAGAGCGCCCGATAGGCCTCGACCGCGCGCGCCGCCACCGGCAGCACCGGCACCATCCGCTGGCGCCCGCCCTTGCCGGCGATACGCAGGCTCGGCGGCAGCGGCGCGTCGCCTTGGGTCAGGGCCAGCGCCTCGGAGATGCGCAACCCGCAGCCATAGAGCAGCGTCGTCACCGCCATGTCGCGCGCCGAGATCCAGGGTTCGAGGCTCTGGTCCGCGACCGTGGCGATCAGCGCCTTGGCCGCCTCCGGCGCGACCGGGCGGGGCAGGCGTTCCTTCAGTCTCGGCCCGCGGGTCGCGCTGACCGCCGGGGCGATCACGCCATGCGCCTCGGCGAGCCAGGCGTGAAAGCCGCGGACCGCCGACAATGCCCGGGCGAGCGAGCGCGCCGAGAGGCCGCGCCCGCGCTCGCCCGCCATCCAGGCGCGGGTGTCGGCGATGCCGACGTCGCCGAGTGCCGCGACCCCGGCCGGACCGCCCCAATGGTCGGCGAGAAAGCCGAGATAGCCGGAGACGTCGCGGCGATAGGCTTCGATGGTGCGCGGGCTGGCACCGCGCACCCCGGCGAGTTGGGCCAGCCAGTCCGCCATCGCCGCCGCCGCGCCCATCGACGCCGCGGGGCCGTCCATGTCAGGCGAGCCAGCGGCGCAGGGCGCGCTCGAAGACACCGGCGAAGAAGGCCAGCAGATCGGTGCCCTGGTCGGGATGGAACCGGTGGCCGTCGGCCGCGCCGAAGGCGAGCAGGCCGCCGAGATTGCCCGCCCCGAGATCGAGCCGGATCAGCGCCTCGGACCGGATGCGCTCGGCCTCGGCGCCGAACAGGGCTTCCGCGCCGGAGCCGACCTTGCGCAGCGTCACCTTGCGCGCCGCGAGGCCGCGGCCCTGCCGCGCGTAGCCATCGGCGCCGCCCTCGGGCAAAGCCACCACCACGTCGCGCAACGGCCCCTGCGGCCCGAGGCTGGAGCCCGGCGGCGCGGCCGGCGCCTCGAGCCCGAGCCGGATCACCTCGACCCCGAGGATCATGGCGACGTCATGGGTCAGCACCCGCAGGAAGCTGGCGAAATCCTCGGGATCGAGCACGGCGAGGCAGGCGCGATGCACCTGGTTCATGCCGGCGACGTTCTCGTAGGCCGCCGCCAGAACCTCGCGATGGGTGTCCTCCAGCCGGTCCAGCCGTTCCTCCAGTCGATCGACCAGCACGCCGCGCAGATCGACGACGTTGCGCCCGGCCGCTGCCCGACGGTCGGCGGCGAGCAGGGCGCGCATCAGCTGATCATCATCGAGGATCAGGGCGGGATCGGCGAGGATCTGGTCCTTCAGCGTGGTCAGCGCTTCCTCGGTCATCGGCATCAGACGATCTTCTGCCCGGTCGCGGCCCAGTCCTTGGTGAACTGCGCCAGTCCCTTGTCGGTCAGCGGATGGTTTACGAGGCCCTTCAGCACGGCGGCGGGCGCGGTCACCACGTCGGCGCCGATCAGCGCCGCCTGACTGACGTGATTGGCGGATCGGATGCTGGCCGCGAGGATCTGCGTCGTGAAGCCGTAGTTGTCGTAGATGGTTCGGATGTCCTGAATCAGCTCCATGCCGTCGAGATTGATGTCGTCCATCCGGCCGACGAAGGGCGAGATGAAGGTCGCCCCGGCCTTGGCCGCCAGCAGCGCCTGGTTCGCCGAGAAACAGAGCGTGACATTGACCATCTGGCCCTGGTCGGCGAGCGTCTTGCAGGTCTTGAGCCCGGCCCAGGTCAGCGGCACCTTGACCGCGATGTTCGGCGCGATCTTGGCCAGCCTCAGCCCCTCGGCCAGCATCGCGTCGGCGTCGGTCGCTGCCACCTCCGCGCTGACCGGCCCCGAGACGATCGAACAGATCTCCTTCGTCACCTCGGTGATGTCCCGGCCCGATTTCAGGATCAGGCTGGGATTGGTGGTGACGCCGTCGACAAGGCCGAGATCGTGAAGTTCCTTGATCTCGGCGATTTCAGCCGTATCGACGAAGAATTTCATGGGGGTGCTCTTTCGCGCAGCCGGGCCTCGGCCCTTGTGACTTTGGTCGATAATATCTCAGGGTGTCGTGCGATGGAACACCCCAATCACCTCACCGCCGCCGGTCCCGCGGCCGATTTCGCCGAAGGCGCGGCGGTCGCCGTGCTGACCGCCGAGGGGCTCGACCGGCTGCTCGACTACCGCGCGCCCGAGGGCGGGGTCTCGGTCGGCGAGTTCGTCGAGGCGCCGCTCGGCCCGCGCCGCGTGCTCGGTGTCGTCTGGGGGCCGGGCGAGGGCGGCTATGCGCCGGAGAAGCTGCGGCCAATCGGCCGGGTGCTCGACGCCCCGCCGCTCCGCCCGGCGATGCGCGCCTTCCTGATCCGAGCGGCGGACTATACGCTGACCCCGCTCACCCACATGTTGCGCCTCGCGAGCCGGGCGCCGGGGCTCGGCGCGCCGCCGGCCGCGCGGCCGCTGCTCCGGCTGAGCGGCGCGGCGCCGGACCGGATGACCGCGGCCCGCGCCCGGGTGCTGGCCGCCTTCGCCGAATACGGCAATCTCGGCTTCGCGCCGGGCGAACTCGCGCGGCTCGCCGGCGTCTCCGGCGCGGTGGTGAAGGGGCTGGAGACCCAGGGCGTGATCTTGCGCGAGGCGGCGCCGCGCGACGCGCCCTTGCCCCGACTCGATCCCGGCGCTCCGGCGCGGGAGCTGTCACCCGATCAGGCGCGCGCGGCGGCGCGGCTGCGGACCGCGGCGCGCGCGGGCATCTATTCGACGACGCTTCTCAAGGGGGTGACCGGCTCCGGCAAGACCGAGGTCTATCTCGAGGCGGTGGCCGAGACGCTGCGGGCCGGGCGGCAGGCGCTGGTGCTCCTGCCCGAGATCGCGCTGTCGGTCGAGTTCCTCGGCCGGATCGAGGCGCGGTTCGGCGCCCGCCCCGTCGAATGGCATTCCGGCGTCACCCAGGCGCTGCGTCGGCGGGGCTGGCACGCCGTCGCCTCGGGCGAGGCGCAACTGGTGGTCGGCGCCCGCTCGGCGCTGTTCCTTCCCTTCGCCGAGCTCGGGCTGATCGTGGTCGACGAGGAGCATGACGGCTCCTACAAGCAGGAGGACGGCGCGCTCTACCATGCCCGCGACATGGCCGTGCTGCGCGCCTCGATCGAGGGCGCGGCCGTGGTACTCGCCTCCGCCACGCCGTCGCTCGAAAGCTGGGCGAACGCGGCGGCGGGGAAATACGCGCGGCTCGATCTGCCGGAGCGGTTCGGGGTGGCGCGGCTGCCCGAGATGGCGGCGATCGACATGCGGCTCGATCCGCCGGAGCCGGGGCGCTGGATCTCGGCGCCGCTCGCCGCCGCCGTGTCCGAGCGGCTGGCCGCGGGGGAGCAGGCGCTGCTGTTTCTCAACCGACGCGGCTATGCGCCGCTGACCTTGTGCCGGGCCTGTGGCCAGCAGGTCGGCTGCGACCATTGCGACGCGCGGATGGTCGAGCACCGTTTCCGCGGCCGGCTCATCTGCCACCAGTGCGGCGCGACGAAGCCGATCCCGGTCAAATGCCCCTCCTGCGGGACCGAGGGCAAGATGACCGCGCTTGGCCCCGGGGTCGAGCGGCTGGCCGAGGAAGCCGAGGCGCTCTGGCCGGAGGCGCGGCGGGCGATCCTCTCCTCCGACCTCGCGGACGGGGCGCGAGCCCTGAAGGAGCGGATCGAGATCATCGCCGCCGGTGGCGCGGATCTGGTGATCGGCACCCAGATCGTCTCCAAGGGCCACAATTTTCCGTATCTGACGCTGGTCGGGGTGATCGACGCCGATCTCGGGCTTCAGGGCGGCGATCCCCGGGCGGCCGAGAAGACCTTCCAGCTCATCCGCCAGGTCGCCGGGCGCGCGGGCCGGGCCGAGCGGCCGGGCGCGGCGCTGATCCAGACGCACCAGCCGGAGCATCCGGCGATCCAGGCCATCCTGAGCGGCGATGACGAGGGTTTCTGGCAGGCCGAGGCGGCGGCGCGGCGGTCGGCCGGCATTCCGCCCTATGGTCGGCTGGTCGGGGTCATCGTCACCGGCGCCGACGAGGCCCGGGTCTGGGACGCGGCCCGCGCACTCGGCCAGGGCGCGCAACCGCTCTGGGCGGCGGGGGCGGAGCTCTACGGTCCGGCGCCGGCGCCGATCGCGCGGGTGCGGGGCCGGCATCGCGTGCGCCTGCTGGTCAAGGCACCGAAATCGGCGCCCCTGCAACCCGCGCTCCGCGCCTGGGTCGCGGCCACGCCGATCCATTCCTCGGTCCGCGTCGCGATCGACGTCGATCCGCAGAGCTTCTTCTAGGCGGCCGGCGCTTCGCCTCGAAGTCCTGATCCGCCGCAGGTATTGCGCCGCTCCACCGGAGTAAAAGGCACGCCCGCGCCGGAGTTCGGACAAGCTTCGCTTGACAGATCGGTATGCGACGCGTCACGACAACTTGGAAGAGAGCCGCTGTTTCGGGCGGACAAGTCCGAAACGCGGCGCAGGCCGGTGAGGGATGCCCTTGGCGACGAAGCGTGGCCCCGACGGCCTCTGGCCGACGATCCTCGTGATGGTCCTGGTGGCGGGCGCGGTGGCGGCGATCGCGGGCGCCTGCCGCCTGCTCGGCTTCGGCGAGGGTGTGCTGCTCGGGGCGACGCCGGCCTCCGGCGTGGCGCTCGGCGCCGCCGTCGTCCTGCGCGGGCCGGGCGCGTTCGCGGCGGCCGCCGGTTTCGCGCTCGCCGACCTCGCCGCCGGACTGACCCCCGACGAAGCCGGCGTGGACGCGGCGGCGCACGGGCTCGCGGCGCTGGCTGGCGCGACGCTGATGCGCGCGCTCGCCCGGCGGCGCGAGGTCCGCACAAGGACCAACGACTGGCTTGGCTTCCTCGCCGGCATCGCGGTCTTCACCGCCTGCGTCGGCGCCACGCTCAGCGTCGGGGCGGCGTTCGGGCTCCTGCGCGCGCCACCCGACCCGGCCCGCGCGTCGCTGCTGGCACTGGTGTTCGAGCCGCTCGGCCTCGTCACGGCGGGCGCGCTGCTGGCGAGCCTGCGGGAATATCGCGAGATACTGGCCGATCCGCGGCCCGCGGTCGGCATCGCCGGGCTCGCGGTCTTCCTGCTCGGCGTGCTCTGGCTGCTGCTGACCTTGCCGGGCGAGGGGATCAATCCGAGCGGCGTCACGCTGATCGTCGCGGTGCCCTTCTGCCTGTGGATCGCCATGCAGAACCGCAGTCTCGACGGCGCGGCGATCTCCTTCGCGGCGGCCAACGTGGCGCTTGCCATGGTGCTGGCGATGACCGGCGCGATCGACCATCCCGACTATGTGACGACGATCCTCTATCTCAACCTGCTGGTCGCGAGCTGCCAGCTGGTCCATGCCGTCAATCTCGACCGGCTCGCCGCGCTGGAGGCGGTGGCGGCGCACAAGCGCGATCTCGAGGCCCGGGTGATCGAACGCACCGCCCGGCTCAATGCCATGACCGAGCGGGCGCTGGCCGCCGACGCGGCCAAGACCCGTTTTCTCGCCACCGTGTCGCACGAGGTGCGCAATCCGCTCAACGGCGTGATCGGAATGGCGACGGTGGTTCTCGCCGGCGACCTCGACGAGGTGACGCGGCGCAATGTCGGGATCATCCGCGGTTCGGGCTTTCACCTGCTCGATGTCATCAATCGCATCCTCGACTATTCCAAGCTCAACCAGGCGCCGACCACTCCCGACGACGTCGCCTTCGACCTCCGGGATCTGGTCGACGAAGTGCTGGAGGAAGCCCGCTTCATCCCGGACGCCAACGGCCTGACACTGGCGGTGGAAATCGCGCCGGGTCTCGCGCACGACCGTTTCGGCTATCGGCAGGGCCTGCGGCAGATACTCACCAACCTCGTCGCCAACGCGGTGAAGTTCACCGAAGAGGGCGGCGTCACCGTCCGCCTCGCAGGGACGGACCGGGGCGTGCGCTTCGAGGTGCGCGACACCGGCATCGGCATCCCCAAGGCGGCGCGCGAGCGGATCTTCCTGCCCTTCGAGCAGGTCGACGGCGGTGTCACCCGGCGCTATGGCGGCACCGGCCTCGGCCTTGCCATCTGCGCCGAGATCGTCGCGCGCATGGGGGGCGACATCGGGGTCGAGAGCGGCGCGGAACGCGGCTCGGTCTTCTGGTTCGAGGCGCCGCTCAGGGTCGGCGAGGCGGTCCCCGCCTGACGGCTGGAAATCCGGGCGCGGAGCGGCTAGGAGACGCGCGACCCTGGAGACCGCCATGACCGAGCCGCATCCGACGATCCAACCCCAGCCCGGCATTCTGGAGATCGCACTCTATCATGGCGGCGAGGGCGCGCTCCCGGGGCACAATCGCGTGCTGAAGCTGAGCTCGAACGAGAATCCCTTCGGCGCCAGTCCGGCGACGGTCGAGGCCTATCGCCGGGCCTCGGACAGCCTGCATCTCTATCCCGACACCGGCCACGTGGCCTTGCGCGCCGCCATTGCGCGCGCGCATGGGCTGGAGGCGGAACGGATCATCTGCGGCGCCGGCTCGGACGAGATCATCACCTTCCTCTGCCAGACCTATGCCGGGCCGGGGCTCGAAGTGATCCATACTGAGCACGGGTTCGGCATGTACCGCATCAGCGCGCTCGCCGCCGGTGCCACTCCGGTCGAGGTGCCCGAGCGCGAGCGCCATACCGATGTCGACGCGATCCTCGCCGCCTGTACCGAGCGGACGGCGCTGGTCTTCATCGCCAATCCGAACAACCCGACCGGCACCATGATCCCCGAGCGCGAGGTCGCGCGGCTCGCCGAGGGTGTGCCCCCCCAGGCGCTGCTGGTGCTCGACGGCGCCTATGCCGAGTTCGTGGAGGGGTTCGACGGCCACGCCGCCCTCGTCGATGCGCGCGACAACACGGTGATGACGCGGACCTTCTCGAAGATCCACGGGCTCGGCGGGCTGCGGATCGGCTGGGGCTACGGACCGGCGCATGTGATCGAGGCGCTGAACCGGGTGCGGGGGCCGTTCAACCTGTCGACGGCGGCGCAGGCGGCGGCGGCGGCGGCGGTGCTCGATATCGCCTATGCCGACTATTGCCGGGCAGAGAATGCGCGCAACCGTGCCTGGCTCGCGGCGGCGCTGGAACGCGCCGGGGTACCGTCCGACCCGTCGGAGGCGAATTTCATCCTCGCCCGCTTCCGCGATCAGGAGGAGGCGGAGGCGGTAGACCGCGCGCTGCGCGATCGGGGGATCCTCGTGCGGCGGATGGCGGGCTACAAGCTGCCGGCGGCGCTGCGCATCACCGTCGGCGACGCCGCGGCCTGCGCGGCCGTCGCCGAGGCGATCGACGGCTTCGTCAGGGCGCGCGCCTGATGGCCTATGGCAAGGTCGCGCTGATCGGGCTCGGGCTGATCGCCTCGTCGATCATCCATGCCATGCGCCGGGCCGGGATGACCGCGGAGATCGCCGGTTTCGCCCGCACGCCGGAGACGCGCGACGCGGCGCGGCGGCTCGGCCTCGGTACCGTCGTCGACACCGCCGCCGAGGCGGTCGAGGGCGCCGATCTCGTCATCCTCTGCGTGCCGGTCGGCGCGATGGAGGCGGTCACCGCCGAGATCGCCCCGAAGCTGAAGCCGGGGGTCACGGTGACCGACGTCGGCTCGGTCAAGGGCGCGGTGATCGCCGCCGTCGCGCCGCGGCTGCCGGCGCATGCGCGCTTCATCCCCGGCCACCCGCTGGCCGGGACCGAGCATTCCGGTCCGGCCGCCGGCTTCGCCGAACTCTTCGACAACCGTTGGTGCCTGCTCACCCCGCTGCCTGACACCAATGGCGAAGCGCTCGCCGATCTCGTGGATTTCTGGCGCGCGCTCGGGGCGAAGGTCGACATGATGGGGGCCGAGCACCATGACCTCGTGCTCGCCGTGACCAGCCACGTGCCGCATCTCATCGCCTATACGATGGTGGGCGTCGCCGACGACCTGAGCCGGGTGACGGCGTCGGAGGTGGTGAACTACTCCGCCGCCGGGTTCCGCGATTTCACCCGCATCGCGGCTTCCGACCCGACCATGTGGCGCGACGTGTTCCTCAACAACAAGGAGGCGACGCTGGAGATCCTCGGCCGCTTCACCGAGGAGCTGTTCGCCTTGCAGCGCGCCATCCGGCTGGGCGACGGCGCGCATCTGCGGGACTATTTCACCCGCACGCGGGCGATCCGGCGCGGCATCATCGACGCCGGCCAGGACACGTCGGCCGTGGATTTCGGGCGCTTCGCGTCGAAACCGGGGTGACGGCTCAGGGACGCCTGGTCAACAGCGGCGCCGCGCCGATCACGATCGGTCCGAGCCGCGCCTCGCCGCCGCCGAATTCGAGCGGCAGCCTGAGCGTGTTGCCATCGCCGGAGAGCCGGGCGAAGAGCCCGAGCGCGCCGCGCAGCGTACCGGCGATGGCGGGGTTCATCACGCCCGACTGCTCGGCCGCCTCCAGCATGTCGCGCCAGTTCCGCGCCGTGAGGTCGAGCTTGCCCTCGGCGAAGCCGCGCGCATCTGGCCGCAATGTGCCGGCCGCGCGCAGGTCGAGCTTGCCCCAGGCGAAGCGCGCGTCGCTGATCTGAAGCGTACGCAGCGCCGGATTCTCGCCTTCGATCGCCGCGCGGTCCCACGGCCGGTCAAAAGTCGCCGTGGCGGCGAGATGGGTGGTCTCGATCGCCGGCGGCAGGACGCCGGCCGCGTCGATCCCGGCGATCCAGGTATCGGGCAGGCGCAGATCGTGCGCGCTGAAATCGAGATCGTAGGAGAAGGGATCCGCCGCGTCCGGTGTCCTGCGGGTGGAAAGGAGCGCGTCGCCGATCCCGGCGGTCCAGCCGGCGCCGCCGGTGAGGGTGACCGCCTTCATCTCCAACGTCGAATGGTCGAGCCCGACGAGGCGGTTCGGCTCGACCACCACCGATCCGACCATCCGCTCGGAGGCGACGCGGATCGTGTCGTATGAGGTGGAAATGGTCTGCTCGCCCGGCCAGACCGCGATCAGATGCTGCGGCCGATACGAGAGGGAGAGGAGCTGGAACTCCGGCGCGCTCCAGGACCAGCCGGCTCGCGGATCGGCGAGCATCAGCCCGTCGACGACGACGTCGACCCGGTTCGGGAAACCGGTCACCCGCACGTCGCCCTCGGCGATCCAGCCGGCGGCGCGGCGCTCCTCCAGCCAGCCGGTCAGCGCCCGGTCGCGCGCGCTGGCGTTCCAGTACCAGTAGCCGCTCCAGCCGAGGGCCGCCAGAACCACGATTGCCAAGAGTACGCGCATGCCCTAACCCCCGTTGCGATCCGACGGTGGATACCCCCGCCGGGCGCGCGGGAACAGGGCAAATGCGGCTGGACGCAGGCGAGGAAGGCGGCGAGGGGACTTGGGTCTTCGGCTATGGTTCGCTGATCTGGAACCCCGGGTTTCCCTTCGCCGAGCGGCGGCGGGCGGTGCTCGCGGGCTATGCGCGGTCGTTTTGCATGACATCGGTGCATTATCGGGGCACGCCGGAGCGGCCGGGGCTGGTGTTGGCTCTCGATCGCGAGGAGGCGGCCCGCTGCGAGGGGGTCGCCTATCGGCTGGCGCCCGAGACCGAGGCCGCGAGCCTCGCCTATCTCCGCGAGCGGGAACTCGTCTCCTACGCCTATGACGAAGCGGTGCTGCCGCTCAGGCTCGAGGACGGGCGCGAGGTGCGGGCGGTGTCCTACGTGGTGAACCGCGCGCATGTCCAGTATCGCGGCGGCCTCGGCCTCGACGAACAGGCCGCGATCATCGCGGCGGCGGTTGGTCCGATGGGACCGAACGCGGACTATCTCGCGCGCACCGTGGCCGGGCTGGCCGAGATCGGCGTTCGCGACGAGGCGCTGGCCGCCCTGGAGAAAAAGGTGCTTGCCCGACTGGGCGGATAGGCTCCGACCCGGCGGGCAGCGGGCTGGTCACCCGTCCCGACGGCGTGATCGCGCCGGGCGGGGTGCCGCTCGCGCGATGCGAAATCGGCTCGGGCGTCAGAACTCGACTTCGAGCTCGATGATCTCGTCGGGCTCCTCCAGCGCGCCCTCGGTCCATTCCCGGAGCAGCGGCCAGTTGAAGATCGTCTCGCAATAGGCGGCGTGGGCGGGGTTGAGCTCGACCGCGTAGGTGCGGAACCGGGTACAGACCGGCGCATACATCGCATCGGCCAGCGAAGGCTCGCCGAAGAGGAACGGCCCGCCGTAGGTGTCGAGGCATTCGCTCCAGATCGCCTTGATCCGCTCGATGTCGGGACGCGCGCCGGAGAAGACCTTGAACGACTTGTGCCGCGCCTTGAGATTCATCGGCAGCGCCGAGCGGAGATTGTAGAAACCCGAATGCATCTCGCCCGAGATCGCCCGGCAATGGGCGCGCGCGATGCGATCGGACGGCAGGAGGCCCGCGTTCGGCGCGATCTCGGCCAGATATTCGGCGATGGCGAGCGTGTCCCAGACGGCGGCGCCGTCGTGGGTCAGGCGCGGCACCAGAACCGAGGGTGACAGCAGCAGCAGTTCCTGCCGCATCGTCGGATCGTCGAGATCGACCGGCTTCTCCTCGAACTCCAGCCCTGCCATCTTGCAAAGAAGCCATCCGCGCAGGGACCAGGAGGAATAGTTTTTCGAGGAGATCGTGAGGATCGCTTTTGGCATCGCGCGGGCTGGCTCCGATCGAGGTTGCAGTGCACAACAATCCTCTCGCATTGCAAAATGAATTGCACTAGCTTTTTTTCGCGATGCCGGCGGAGGGGGATCATGCGCATGCTCTATCAGGCCTACCAGCTGCAGGACGACTTGGTGGGACAGGTCCGCTACGTCGCGACCTGGGCGCGAACAGTCGGGGCGATGATCGGCTGGGGGAGCCGCGGCAAGGCCGCGCGGCGGCTCGACGCGACGCTGGAACTCATGCAGCGCTTTCGCCTGACCAACGCCCGGCCGGAGTTCAATCTCCAGCCGGTCCGGGTCGGCAACCGCGACGTGCCGGTGACCGAGGAGATCGTGCTCGATCTGCCGTTCGGGCAATTGCGCCATTTCGTCAAGGACGTGGAGACGCCGCAGCCGAAGGTGCTGGTGCTGGCGCCGCTGTCGGGCCATTTCGCGACGCTGCTCGCCGGAACGGTCCAGACCCTGCTGATCGACCATGACGTCTATATCACCGACTGGGTGAATGCCCGGGACGTGCCGGCCGAGCACGGGCGGTTCGGGGTGGAGGACTATGTGTCCTACGTGATCCGCTTCATCGAGGAGATCGGGCCGGGGGCGCATATTCTCGCGGTCTGCCAGCCCTGCGTGCAGGGGCTGGCAGCCGTCGCCGTGATGTCCGAGGACAAAAATCCGGCCACCCCGCGCAGCATGACGCTGATGGCCGGTCCGATCGACGTGCGCGAGAGCCCGACCAAGGTCAATGACCTGGCCAACGGCAAGCCGCTCGACTGGTTCAAGCGGACGGTGATCTCGGCGGTGCCGGGGCGCTACAAGGGGGCGGGGCGGCGGGTCTATCCCGGCTTCATGCAGCTGACGGCCTTCGTGATGATGAATTTCGAGCGCCACAAGCAGCAGCATCAGAAGCTGCACGAGCATCTGGCCAAGGGAGAGACAACCGAGGCCGAGAAGATCAAGACCTTCTACGACGAATATTTCGCCGTGCTCGACCTGACCGAGGAGTTCTATATCGAGACCATCGACCGCATCTTCCAGAAGGCCGAGCTCGCGACCGGCGAGTTCACCTATCGTGGGCGCAAGGTCAATCCGGGGGCGATCCGGCGCACCGCGCTCCTGACGGTCGAGGGCGGGCGGGACGATATTTGCGCGCTCGGCCAGACCAGCGCGGCGCATGACCTCTGTTCGTCGCTGCGGCCGCATCTGAAGCGGCACCATCTGCAGGCGAATGTCGGCCATTACGGCGTCTTCAACGGCAAGCGCTGGGATCGCGAGATTTATCCCGTGGTTCGCAATCACATCCTTGCTCAGGAATAGGTCGGGTCGCGCTTGACCGGGTTCGGGCCTGGGCTCGGGCTTTGACAGGCGCGGGCGTTCTTGCACAGAGTGCGGCTTTCTGGGGGGGGCGGCATGCGCGACCTGAGTTTCACGTTCGCCGGCCTGCGCGCGGCCTATGCCGGGGGTGTTTCGCCCGTCGCGGTGATCGAGGAGGTCTATCGGCGGCTGGACGCGGCCAACGACCCCGGAATCTTCCTCCATGTCGTGCCGAAGAAACAGGCGCTGGCCGAGGCCGCGGCGCTGGGGGTCCTGGATCCCAAGGCGTCCGGCCGACCGCTCTGGGGCATTCCCTTCGCCGTGAAAGACAATATCGACCTCGGCGGCGCGCCGACGACGGCGGCCTGTCCGGCCTTCGCCTACGAGGCCGAAGGCGATGCCTTCGTCGTGGGGGAACTGCGCCGCGCGGGGGCGATCGCCATCGGTAAGACCAATCTCGACCAGTTCGCGACCGGGCTCGTCGGCGTGCGCACGCCCTATCCGGTGCCGCGCAACGCGATCGATCCGGCCATCGTGCCGGGTGGGTCGAGCTCCGGCTCGGCGGTGGCGGTGGCGCGCGGCATCGTCGCCTTCGCGCTTGGCACGGACACGGCGGGCTCGGGCCGGGTGCCCGCCGCGCTCAACAACATCGTCGGGCTGAAACCCTCGCTTGGCGCGCTGTCGACCAGCGGCGTGGTGCCGGCCTGCCGGACGCTCGACACGGTGTCGATCTTCGCGCTGTCGGTCGAGGATGCCTACGAGGCGTTCCGTGTGGCGTCCGTGTTCGATCCGGCGGACGCCTATGCCCGCGATCTGCCGCGGCGGGCGCTCGACGCCGCGCCGTCGCGGTTCCGGGTCGGGGTGCCGACCGCGGCGACGCGGGAATTTCGCGGCGACGCCGCGCAGGCGGCGTCCTACGCGGCGGCGCTGGACGAGATCTCGGCGCTGGGAGGCGAGATCGTCGAGCTCGATTTCTCGGTGTTCTACGAGGTGGCGGCGCTGCTCTACGAAGGCGCCTGGGTGGCCGAGCGGCACGCGGTGGTCGAGCAATTGATGCGCGAGGATCCGGCGGCCATGCTCGAGGTCACGCGCGGCATCATCGGCAAGGCGCTGGATCTGACCGCGACCGACGCTTTTCGGGGGTTCTACCGGCTGCGGGCGCTGAAGCGGGTGGCGGACGGGCTGATCGACGCGGTGGATCTCCTCTGCGTGCCGACGATGCCGACCTTCTTCTCGCTGGCCGATCTCGCCGCCGATCCGGTCGAACCGAACAGCATGTCGGGAACCTATACCAATTTCGTCAATCTGCTCGATCTCTGCGGCCTCGCCGTGCCGGTGGCGGCCCGGGGCGACGGGCGGCCGGGCGGGGTGACCCTGCTCGCCCGCGCCGGGCGCGACGCGGCCCTGGCGGCGCTCGGCTCGGCGCTGCATGCTCGCGCGGGCGTGACCCTCGGGGCGACGGGCTGGGCCCTGCCGCCGGCGCGGGTGGTGGCAGCGGAAGAGCCAGGGTCGGACGAAATCGCGGTCGCGGTGGTCGGCGCGCATATGTCGGGCCTGCCACTCAACGGCGAGTTGACCCGGCTTGGCGGGCGGTTCCTGAGGGCCGCGGCGACCGCGCCGGCCTATCGGCTGCATCGGCTGGCTGGCGGCCCGCCGGCGCGGCCGGGCCTGACCCGTTCCGACGATGGCGCGTCTATCGCGCTTGAGGTCTGGGCCCTGCCGCGCGGGGCCTTCGGGGATTTCGTCACCGGGATCCCGGCGCCGCTCTGCATCGGCACGGTGGCGCTCGACGACGGGACCAGCGTCAAGGGCTTTCTCTGCGAGCCGTCGGGTCTCGATGGCGCCGAGGATATCACCGCGCTCGGCGGCTGGCGCGCGTTCCTCGCCGGCGCCTAACCCTTGAGCCGCGCGGCGAGGTGATCGCCGAGGCGGAGCGCGAGCTGGGTGATGGTGTAGGTCGGGTTGCAATGGCCGGTGGTCGGGAAGACCGAGGAGCCGCCGAGATAGAGGTTGGTCGTCTCGTGCACCCGGCAATCGGCATCGACGACGCCGCTTCGCGCCTCGGCGGCCATGCGGGTCGCGCCGATATGATGCTTGCCGCCGACCTCGTCGTCCGCGACGCCGGGAAACCGCGGCGGATCGGCGAGCAGCCAGTCGGCGATGCGCAGCCGGCCGATATTCTGGTCCGCCATATGCTTACCGAAGGTGGTGACGGCGATGCGCATGGTCTCGACGTCGATCTCGGCGAGGCGCCAGTCGAGTGCCACGCGGCGAAGGCCGAAGGCGTCGCGCTCCTCGGACAGCATCACCCGGCTGTCGGGATTCGGCGCCGCCTCCTGCGCGACGCGGATCACGCCGGTCTGGCCCATCGGTTGCGGCAGGATCAGCCGGTCGGTCAGCGCGCGATCGACGAAGGGGTCGCGGACCAGCCTTTCAAGCTGGATGTTGAAGGTCTCGGGCGGTGTATCCTCGAAGCCGATGGTCGGCAGGTCCTTCGGCCAGATCCAGCGCGGTTCCAGCCGCAGGCCGAAATTGAGACAGGAATGGTCCTGCATGAAGAGCTCGGTCGGAGAATAGAATTCGCGCTCGCGGACCAGAACGCGCAGCACGCATTCGGCGACGAGGAAATGCGGGTGATCGGTGAAGCAGCGGCCGACCCAGCCGCCGCGATTGCCGATGCCCTCCGGCACCTGGCTGGTAAAATTGAGCAGGAGCCGCGCATTCTCGATCCCTCCCGCGCAGAGGGCGAAATAACGTGCCTTGACCGTGAATCCGGGGTCGGCGGGATCGTAGGATTTGAAGACCGCGCCGGTGATGGTCCCGAGCGAATCGTCGAGGCGGAGATCGACGAGATTGGCGTTGAGCACCAGCGTGATCGCCTGCGAGGCTTCGATCTCGGCGAGGTATTTCTCGGCGAAGCGGGTCGGCGGGCTGAAGCGGAACTGGAAGCGGCGGAAGTCGTAGCCGCTCTGGCGCACCGGCAGATCGGGCGCCTCGGTCGCCGACGGCACGTCCAGGATCGAATCCGCCTCGGCCCGGTAGGCGTCGAGCGCGATCTGCGGCAACGGCCAGCCGGAGAGCGGGACATAGGGTTTCGGCGCGAAGTCGATCGGGTCCAGTGCGCGGGTCCAGCCGCCCCAGTGGTTCGAGGTGCCGCCGAAATAGCGCAGGCGGCAGATGTCGAGGTCGAAATATTCGATGCCGAGATTGGCGCCGCCGCGATAGACGTCCTGGCTTTCCTCGGTGATTTCGAGGCCGCCCGCCTCCATCAACGCGACTCGGGCGCCGGCGGCGGCGAGGGTGCGGGCGAGGGTAATGCCGGCGGGGCCCGCGCCGATGACGCAGACGTCGAAGCTCTGCTCGAAGGCGCCGCGGTCGATGGTGGTGGCGTCTGCGATCATGGTTCCTCCCCCGGCGAGGCCGCAGAATGGCACGCGGGACCCGGGCGTCAAGGTGGAGGCCGAGGGATCAGGCGACCGTGACGCGGATGGTCCTCAGGGCGGCGGGATCGGCGGAGAAGCCGAGATGGAGGTCGAAGGCACCGGGCTCGACAGCCGGCCGAAGCGCCGCGTCGAGCGCGGCGAAATCGTCGCGGGCGAGGGTGAAGGCGACCTCGCGGCGCTCGCCGGGGGCGAGAGTGACCTGGGTGAAGCGCCGAAGCTCCAGCGTCGGGCGGGAGATGATCGAGACGGGATCGTGGAGGAACAGAAACACCGTCGCGGTGCCGGCGCGGCGGCCGGCGTTGGCGACGGTGGTCCGGGCAGTGATCGGGCCGGTGCCTTCGGCGGCGGGATCAGTCATCGTGAAGCTGGTGGTCGAGAGGCCGTGGCCGAATGCGAATTGAGGACTGTTCGGCAGGTCGATGTATTTGCTGGTATAATGGTCGTTCCGGTTTTCCGGGCGACCGCCGGGGCGGGCGGCGTAGGCGATCGGGATCTGGCCCTCGGCGCGCGGCCAGGTGACCGGGAGGCGGGCCGAGGGCGCGACGCGGCCGGTCAGGAGATCGGCGATTCCCGGCCCGGCCTCGCTGCCCGGGAACCAGCAGGCGACGGTCGCGGCGGCGCGGTCGAAAAGATCGGGCAGGATGAGGGGACGGCCGGAAAAGAGCAGCAGCACCACCGGCTTGCCGGTGGCGAGAACGGCGTCGGCGAGGGCTTGCTGCTGGCCGGGGAGCGAGAGGTGGGCGCGGCTCGCCGCCTCGCCACTCATCGAGGCGGCCTCGCCGAGGCAGAGCAGGACATGGTCGGCGCGGGTCGCGGCGGCGACGGCGGCGGCGAGTCCCGCCTCGATCCGCGCGGGCTCGCCGCCGGCGATCGGCACGGCGGGCACATGGTCGATCCGCGCGTCCGGCCAGACATCGCGGAGCGCGGGCAGCAGGGCCACCGCCTCGTCGGGACGGCCGGCGCCGGCCCAGGGGCCGAGCATGTCGGCGGGCGCGTCGGCGAGCGGGCCGATCAGGGCGAGGCGCGCGGGCGGCGTCTCGATCGGCAGGGTGTCGCCGCGGTTGGTGAGCAGCGTGAGGCCGCGGGCGGCGGCGGCGCGGGCGAGGGCGCGCGGCGGCGGG
>NZ_CALAGI010000034.1 GCF_937891315.1 uncultured Amaricoccus sp.
CATGCCCCGGCAGGGCACGCCCGTCACGATTTCGCGTAACCTCGAAATCGCGAAGTGAAGCTCGAACATCGCGCGTCGCCCGGCGTTGCTGGCCGGCGGCGGGGACATCGACAGGGGCGCTGCCTTGGGCGGCTTCGTGACGGTCGGGCGTGGAAAGCGCGGGCAAAGTCGAAGCAACAAACGGATTTGATACGACGCGCCGCGCGCCTGAAAATAAACGACCGCAAACAAAAACCCCGCCGGAGGCGGGGTTTCGTCAGGACGGCGAGGCGATCAGTGACGGATCACTTGATCTTGCCTTCCTTGTACTCGACATGCTTGCGCACGACCGGATCGTACTTTTTCACGGACATCTTCTCGGTCATCGTGCGCGAATTCTTCTTCGTCACGTAGAAATGCCCGGTGTCGGCAGTCGAGTTCAGCCGGATCTTGATGGTGGTCGGCTTCGCCATTTTTCATCCCTTCTCGCGGTCGGACGCGAATCCCACGGTCAGCCGCGCCAGCGACCGAAATTCCAGCGGGCTGTGTAAGCCTTTCGAACCGCGTGTCAAGGACGAACGCCTCGCGCGCGCCGCCCGCGCGGGGTCGCCCGACACCCTCGTCGAGCCATGGGCGCCGGAGGGTCGCGCCCCGTTCCGCCGCCCCACGACCAGGTTCGGGGCGAGCGAACCGCGCGGAGGCATTGGCTTTCGGCCCCCGTCGCCGGCGTTTCAGAAGGTGAACTTGGTGCCGAAGGTGCCGACCGTGATCTTCCTCAGGTCGGGATCGACATCCTTCAGCTCGTACCAGCGAAGCTGGCCATAGAGGTCGATGTCGTAGGGCCCGATCTTCTGCACGGCGGCGATGCCCCAGGACGTTCCTTCCGCGCCCTCGGCGCTGATGTTGTCGCCCTTGGTGTAGTCGATGCCGAAGCCGGTCGGACCGAACGACGAGAGCGTCGTGTCCCAGCCGAGCTTGGCGTAGAGGTTGGCCGGGTCGTCGCCCTCGTCGAGCTTCTGGCCGCCGGTCGAAAGCGTCAGGCTGAGGCCGCTCGGATCATGCTTCACCGAACCCGAGGCGGCGTAGGCATAGTCCACCGCGGCGTCGTCGGGATTATAGACCGAGCCCGCGGCGAGCAGGGTGAAGTCGCCGACCGTCCAGCCGGTCCAATCGCCATAATCGCCGCCGAGCGTGATCGCCGCCGCCCACTGATCATCCTGGCCATAGGAGGCCGAGCCCTGGACCGGGCCGAACATCGGGCTGTCATAGCGGAGGCGCGCGAGGCGGCCGCCGTCGAAGTCGGTGAAGGCGCCGCCGACGGTGGTATCCGAATAGGTTTCACCGTCGGTGAACAGGATGCCACCGGCGATGTCGGCGACACCGGCGTACATGATCGGACCGGACACGAGCGACAGATCGTATTCCGCCGTGTCGTCGGCCGCGCTCGAGCCCTTGCCGAGTTGCAGCCGGCCGTAGCGATCGTCGCGGAACGTCACCTCGGCGCGACGAACGTTGAAATCGGCCTCCGTCTGGGAGTCGAGCTGGCTGACGTCGGAGGAATTGTTCGGGCTGGCGCCGATCTCGAGCGTGGCGCCGAGCCGCGTCCGCCCGAGGGGCGCGTCGGCGTCGAGACGGAAGCGCGTGCCCGAGCTGTCGTTGTCGACGATGAAGACATCCGTCGAGATACCGTCGTCCACGACGTTGAACGCCGGGTTGACCTGGCCGGAGAGGGTCAGCGAGCGGCCGCTCGTGTCCTTCCAGGTGAAGCCTTCCGCCACCATCCGCGCATCGGTGCGGTCGTCCTCGTCCACCGACGCCGCGGCCGGCCCCGCCGCGACCGCGACCGGCGCCGCCGCGACCGCCGCCGGCCGGGCCGGCGTTGTCGCCGCCGGGGTCGCGGCGGCGGTCCTCTGGGCCTTCAGCGTGTTCAGCTCCGCCCGCATCGCGTCGATCTGCGCCTGTTGCGCCTCGATCACCGCCATCATCCTGTCGAGGTCGGCGGTACTCGCGGCCTGGGCGAAGGCCGGGGCACCGGCCGACAGTGCCAACAGGGCGGTGGTGGCGGTCAGGGCCAGGGTCGGTCCTGCTGGAAACATGGCGGGCTCCCGCGGTCTGGGTTGGTGGGACATGGGCGTGACCCCCTTGTCTTCGCAGCATTCGCGATCGCGGGAAAGTGAGGGCGAGCGAACCCCGCGTATCGACGGGATCGAAGGGTCCCCGCGACGTCGCGTATCATCTCGGTCCTTCGGCCATCCCGTCGCCGCGCCGGACCGGAATGCGCGCGAACGGCCCTTGCGCTCGCCGCGCGCGGGGTAGAGCGTGCGCCCAGATCGAGCGGGGCCTGCCATGCCCGTGGCCTCGCCACCGAGGACGGCCGGGCTCGCCCTGCCCGATGCGTGAGGAGGGGAAATTGCGCGCTCCCTTGATCGAGAAGGCGAAGCTCGAAGCCGGCGCGACCGATTTCGTCGTCCGCCTCGCCTTCCTCGGCCTCTTCGCCTGGTGGTCGCTGGAACTGGTGCGGCCATTCGTGCCGATCGTGATCTGGGCGATCCTGCTCGCGGTCGCGCTCTATCCGGCCCATGCGTGGCTCGCGCGGCTTCTCGGCGGCCGGCGGAGCCTCGCCGCGACCGTCATCACCCTGATCGCGCTGGCGACGGTGCTCGGCCCGGTCAGCATCCTCGCCGCCAGTCTCGCCGAGTCCATCCAGTGGCTCGCCTCCGGCCTCGGTTCCGGCGCGCTCAAGCTGCCGCCGCCGCCCGCCGCGATCGAGGACCTGCCCATTCTTGGCGAGCGGATCGACGAGGCCTGGACCCTCGCCGCCAGCAATCTCGAAGACGCCGTGCTGCGCTACGGCCCCGCCGTCCTGCCCACCGGCGGCGCGGTGCTGGGCAAGGTGGCCGCCATCGGCGCCGACGTGCTGAAATTCGTGGTCTCCGTCATCATCGCCGGCTTCCTCTTCGTGCCCGGGCCGCGGCTCGCCACCGGAATCCGCGCCTTCGCCAGCCGCCTGATCGCCCCGCGCGGCGCGCATTTCGTCGACCTCGCGGGTGCCACCATCCGCAATGTCTCGCGCGGCGTGATCGGCGTCGCCCTGCTCCAGGCCCTGCTCGCCGGGGCGATCCTCTATCTCGCCGGCATCCCGGGGTCAGGACTGGTCGCCTTCGCCGTCCTCCTGCTCTGCATCGTCCAGATCGGCCCCGCGCCGGTCCTCCTGCCGCTCATCGTCTGGATCTGGATGAGCCACCCGACCACCTTCTCCCTCGTGCTGACCCTCCTCCTCGTCCCGGTCGGCCTGATCGACAATGTGCTGAAGCCGATCCTGATGGCCCGCGGCCTGACCACGCCGATGCTCGTCATCCTGACCGGTGTCATCGGCGGCACCCTGACGCACGGCCTCGTCGGGCTGTTTCTCGGTCCGGTCGTGCTGTCGGTGTTCTACGAACTCGTCGTCGCATGGACCCGGCTCGGCCAAGGCCCTACAGAGACCCCCATCGACGGCGGCCCCCCACCCGCCGCGCCTGGAGCCCCATGATGGACCAATCCGTACTGAACCCGGCGGCGCCGCCCCACCTGCCGTCCTTCGTCACCGCGCCCGGCCAGTCCGACTGGCTGATGACGGTGATGGCCGTCTTCCTGCTGGTCACCGTCGTCTCGGTCGGCCTCGTCTACCTCAAGCTGCACTCGCTGCCCGAGCATATGGCGCACCGCGCCAACAAGGTGCAGTACCAGTTCGTCGCGGTGCTGGGACTCCTCGCGCTTCTCACCCACAACGCGGTCTTCTGGATCGCGGCGCTGCTGCTCGCGCTGGTCGAGCTGCCGAATTTCTCCACGCCGATGAACTCGATCGCGCTCAGCCTCGAAAAGCTCTCCGGCCGCGACCGGAATTCGACCGAGGCTCCGCGCTGGGACGACCTGCTCTCGAACGATCCACCCGAGGAGATCGCGCCGCCCACGGTATCGGCGCCGGTGAAGGAGGTCTGAGATGCTCGAGCTCATGCTCTGCTCCGCCGTCACCATCCTGCCGGATTTCCTCTACCGCCACTTCGCGCAAGGCAAGCGCATCGGCCGCGAGATCACCCTGTTCTCGGTCTGGTACGAACTGCGCTGGGGCATCACGCTCTGCGTGCTGCTGACGATCTCGCTCATCACCACGATCTTCTATTTCCACCCCTCCACGTCGAGCGCCGTCTCGGTGTTCCGCACCGTCACCATCCTCCCCGAGTCGAACGGGCGGGTGGCCGAGACCTTCGTCGGCATCAACCAGCGGGTGACCGCGGGCCAGCCGCTCTTCCGGCTCGACGACAGCGCGCAGAAGGCCGCGATCGAGACCGCCACCCGCCAGATCACCGAGATCGACGCCGCGACCCGCGTCGCCCAGTCGCAGCTCGCGGAGGCCGAGGGCCGCATCACCCAGGCCCGCGGCTCGCGCAAGCAGGCCCAGGACGAGTACGACATCCGCGCCGAGCTGATGAAGCGCAACCCGAACGCCATCGCCCAGCGCGACGTCGATCGCGCGCTGGTCGCCGTCGATACCGCGCAGGGCGCGGTCGACGCCGCGCTCGCCGGCCGCGACGCGGTCCAGAGCCAGATCGAGTTCCAGCTCCCCGCCGCGCGCGCGACAGCCGAGGCCGCGCTCGCCGAGGCCCAGGTCGCGCTCGACCAGACACTGGTCGTCGCCGGCACGGACGGCATCGTCCAGCAGTTCGCGCTGCGCGCCGGCGACGTCGTCAACCCGATGCTGCGGCCCGCCGGCATCCTCGTTCCCGACCGCCACGCCACCGGCCTCATCGCCGGGTTCGACCAGATCGAGGCGCAGATCATCAAGGTCGGCATGGTCGGCGAGGTCACCTGCCCGGCGATCCCCTTTACCGTCATCCCGGTCGTGGTGACCGACGTGCAGGACGTGGTCGCCTCGGGGCAGATCCGGCCAACCGACCAGTTGCAGGACGTCTCCGCCTTCGCCCGGCCCGGCACCATCACCGCGACGATGGCGCCGCTCTTCGAAGGCGGGCTCGACCGGCTGCCGCAGGGCTCGGCCTGCGTCGCCAACGCCTATACGTCGAACTACGACGCCCTGCACGAGCCGGGCATCGGCGCGTTCCACGCCTTCGTGCTGCACGCGATCGACGCCACCGGCCTCGTCCACGCGGCACTCCTGCGGCTCCAGGCGCTGATCCTGCCGGTGCGCACGCTGGTCCTGTCCGGCGGCCACTGATGCACGGGCCGGCGCCCTCCACCCGTCCGGTGCTGGCGAGCCTCGCCGGCTACCGGCCGGGCTGGATCAAGGGCGACATCGCCGCCGGCCTCGCCATCGCCGCGGTGGGTCTGCCCACCGCGATCGCCTATCCCGCCATCGCCGGCCTGCCACCGCAAACCGGCCTCTACGCCTCGATCGCACCGCTCGTCGCCTACGCGGTCCTCGGCCCCTCGCGCCAGCTCATCGTCGGGCCGGACGCCGCCACCATCACCGTCATGGCCGCCGTCCTCGCCGCCATGCCCGGCCTCGCGCAGGCCGACCGGCCGGGCGTCGCCGCGATGCTGGCGCTCATCGTCGGCGCGCTCTATCTCGGCGGCCGCTTTCTCGGCCTCGGCGTCCTTTCCACCTTCCTCTCGCGGCCGATCCTCGTCGGCTTCTTCGCCGGCATCTCGCTCACCATCATCACCGGCCAGTTGAAGCGGGTGACCGGCGCCCCCATCACCTCCGACGGCCTGATCGCGCCGTTCCTCGACCTGATCCACCGGTTCCCGCAAATCCACTGGCCCTCGCTCGCGCTCGCCGCCGCGATGTTCGCCGTGCTGCGGGCCGCGAGCTCCCTCCGCCTTCCGGTCCCCGGGCCGGTCATCGTCGTCGTCCTCGCCGTCGCGCTGTCCGCGCTCCTCGACCTGCCCGCCCGCGGCATCGCCACCGTCGGCGACGTCCCCACCGGGATCCCGGCGCTCGCCCTGCCCGGCCTCGGCGGCGCCCCGCCGGAGCGGGTCGTCATCGGCGCCGTGGCGATCTTTCTCGTCAGCTTCGCCGCCGGGATCGTCACCGCCCGCAGCTTCGGCCAGCGCGGCGGCTATCCCGTGGACGCCGACCGCGAGATGACCGGCTTCGGCGCCGCCAATCTCGCCGCCGGCCTCTGCGCCGCCTTCCCGGTCACCGCCTCCGATTCCCGCACCGCGATCAACGCCAGCGTCGGCGGCCGCTCGCAGCTCGCCGGCGTGGTCGCCGCCGCCGCGCTCCTCGTCACCATCGTCTATCTCGGCCCGGCGCTTTCGATCCTGCCGATCCCCGCCCTCGGCGCCATCCTGATCGCCGCCGCCATCAGCCTGATCGACATCGCCGCCCTGCGCGGGCTCTGGCGCATCAGCCGCATCGAATTCGTGTTCGCCATGATCGCCCTCGTCGCGCCGATCACGTTCGGCGTCCTCGGCGGCATCCTCGTCGCCATCGGCGCCACCTTCGCCTACCTGCTCCACAAGATGATGCGACCCCGCGACGCGCTGCTCGGCCGCATCCCGGGCCGCGACGGCTTCTACAAGCTCCACCGCCACGCCGACGCCCGGGCCATCCCCGGCCTCGCCATCGCCCTCATCGAGGGCGACCTGCTCTTCTTCAACGCCGACCATGTCCAGGCACGGCTCTGCGCCATCGCCGACGCCATGCCCGAGGACACAGGCTGGTTCCTGCTCGACGCCAGCGCCATCACCCAGACCGACTCGACGGCCGCCGCGATGCTCGAGGAATTCCGTGCCGATCTCTCGGAGCGCGGCGCCCGGCTCGCCATCGCCGAACTGAACGGCGAGGTCCGCGATCTCCTCGACCGCGCCGGCCTGCTCGCCGCCGTCGGCCCCGAGCTGATCTTCGACGATCTCGACGACGCGCTCCGCGCCTTCGAGGCGAACCCGGGAGGAACCCCATGAGCAAGAAGCACAGGACGAAGGCCGCGCCCGACCTGGAGCCCGTCCCCGACGCCAGGGCGGCGAAGAAGGCCCGGAACAAGGCCTACGAGGCCGAACTCGCCCGCCTTCAGGAGGAAATCGCCAGCCTGCAGGCCTGGGTCAAGAAAAGCGGCGCGAGCATCGTCATCATCTTCGAAGGCCGCGACGCCGCCGGCAAGGGCGGCATGATCAAGCGGCTCACCGAAAAGGTCTCCCCCCGCGTCTTCCGCGTCGTCGCCCTGCCGGCGCCGACCGACCGGCAGAAGACCCAGATCTACATGCAGCGCTACATCGAGCAGCTGCCCGCCGCCGGCGAGGTGCTGATCTTCGACCGCTCCTGGTACAACCGCCCGGGCGTCGAGCGCGTCATGGGCTATTGCAGTGACACGGCCGCGAAACGCTTCCTCGACGAAATCCCGCATCTCGAGGCGCTGATCACCGAATCCGGCATCACCCTCCTGAAGTATTTCCTGACCGTCGGCGAGGAGGAGCAGGAACGCCGCTTCCGCCAGCGCATCGACGATCCCGTGCGCCAGTGGAAGCTCTCGCCGATGGATCTCGAGAGCTACCGCCGCTGGTGGGACTATACCCGCGCCTATGACGAGATGATCCGCCTGACCGACACGCCGCACGCCCCGTGGTGGATCGTCGATTCCAACGACAAGAAGGCGGCCCGCATCAACTGCCTCACCCACCTCCTCGCCTCGATCCCCTACGAGAAGGTCAAATACGACGCGCCGAAACTCGGCAAGCGCCAGAAGCGCCCCGACGACTACGTCCCCGAACGCACCGCCCGCAACGTCGTGCCGACCGTCTTCTGAGGGCGAGGCCCGCCGGCGCGCGTGCCCGAAGCGGCGAAAACATGCATACGAAATACATACGTTTTGTGCATGGGATGCATACGCGAAAAAATCCGCGCTTTCCGAGGCTTACCCGGAAAACCGCCGCTCCGCCGGATCTAGACCGCCGGCGGGGACCAGTTCAGGAAGAACCCGATATCCCCCGGAATTCCGCCGGGGAAATTGATGACCATCGCCTTCAGCCGGTAACCGCCCGGCTTGCCGAACGCCTGATAGCGCTCGAAGAACTCCCTGGCCTTGCCCCGCAGCGTCTCCGGCCAGTTCGGATCGCCATTGTTGATCGCCCGCCCGCTGTCGGCGCAGAGTTCGGAGGGGAAGCTGTAGACCATCGCCTCCATCTTGCCGTCCTTGACCGCCAGCCCCACCAGGCGCCGCACCATGGCGATCTCGTCCTCGCTGACATGCTTGTGCAGGAAATCGTCGGTGAAGGCGGTCAGTTTCTTCTGTTCCTCGTCCCGCGCCCGCTGCTCGACCTCCATCCTGTCCATTTCCTTCTTCAGGATGGACATGCGCAGCTCTTCCGCCGAGATCGGCGCCGCGTTCACATCGATCTTGTCGCTCATGTCAACAGTCTCCCCCTGTCGGAAAGTGATGACCCCGTTTCTATCAGATGCGTCGGGGAAGGACACGTAACATACGGTAGCGTACGTGAAATCGTCCCTTGACGCCCGGCCTTCGCACCCGCGCACGGGTGGGACGACCTGTTCACCTGTCCTGAGCCGGAAGGGACGCATCATGGCCCAGCGCGAGGCTCCACGGCCGCCGACGCCACCGTCATCTCGCCGCCGGCGAGCCGCGTCGCCCTCCTCGTCATCCCCACCGACGAGGAACTGATGATCGCCCGCCACCCCCTCGCCCTGATAGGAACCGCTGCATGACCCTGCCGTCCGTGAAAGCAAAGCTC
>NZ_CALAGI010000035.1 GCF_937891315.1 uncultured Amaricoccus sp.
CTCCGGGCGCGCGGACCGCGGGCGCGCCACTGGCGCCCCCCAAGAGCGGTCCGCGAAAACATCTCGATCCGAAGCGATCAGGGGGAAGCCGTATGAGCCCCGGGTCAGCGAAGGGGCGGCGAGGGTGTCAGCGCGCGGCGAGGGATTGGAACAGGGCGGCCTTGCGGGGGTAGAGGTCGCGGATGGTCAGGCGATCAAGGATGGTGGCGCGGGCCTGTTCGCGAAGGGCTTCGGCGTCGGCCGGATTGGTCAGCAGGTCGAGCACGGCGCTGGCGATGGTCGCGGGATCGGCGAGATCGGCGAAGCGGGCCGAAGCCCGATCGGCGAATTCCCGGACGGGGGCGGTGTCGGAGAGGACGAGGGCGCACCCCACGCTCATCGCCTCCAGCATCGACCAGGAGAGCACGAAGGGCACCGTGAGATAGACATGCGCGTCCGAGCGGCGCAGCAGGCGCCGATAGTGGACGCGTGAGAGGCGGCCGACGAAATGCACGCGCGCGGGATTGATGGGCAGCTCGGCCAGGGCCTTCGCCTTCCAGTCGGTGCCGCGCAGGGAGCTTCCGCCATAGGCGACGCGGTTCTCGCCGGCGATCACCGCCACCGCCTTCGGATCGGCGGCGAGGATCGCGGGCAGGGCGGCCATGAACTGGGGAAAGCCCCGGTGCGGCTCCATCCCGCGGGTCGCGTAGGTGACGACGCGCGCGTCCTCCGCCACCAGCCCGTCGAGCGTCGAGCGGCGGTCGCCCGCGTCGGATGCGTCGAGGTCGGG
Source organism: uncultured Amaricoccus sp. (assembly GCF_937891315.1). Classification (GTDB taxonomy): domain Bacteria; phylum Pseudomonadota; class Alphaproteobacteria; order Rhodobacterales; family Rhodobacteraceae; genus Amaricoccus. The sequence continues at coordinate 770 of NZ_CALAGI010000035.1, forward strand.
CGCGTAGAAATCGGCGTCGATCCCGTCATGCTGCACGGTCAGCGCCGGGCGCAGCAGCGGGGGGAATTGCGCCGCCTGGAACTCGGTCGGGCAGAGCACGGCGTCGGCGGCGGCGATGTCCATGGCAATCGGCGCGTTGCGCGCCCGTTCGTACATCGGCGCCTCGACGGAGCCGACGAAATCGCGGCCTTCGAGCCGCGCGAGACAGGTGACGTCGGCGCCGGGATAGGAGTACCACCACTCGACATAGGCGACATAGGCGGCGTCGGGGAACACATCGCGGGCGAACATGCCGGGGCCCCAGCCGGAATGGGCGACGACGACGTCGGGCCGGTAGCCCTGATCGCGCGCCGCCAGCGCCGCGCGCACGAAGCCCTGGCCATTGATCGCGGCGCGGTCCATCGCTTGCGCGTAAGGATGGGTCTCGCGCGAGCCGGCGCGGTGCGGCTTGTAGCGGATGAGCCGGAGGCCCGGGGACTCGGCGACCTCGGCGGCGGTGGCGAAGGTCACGTCCCAGCCCTTGGCGCGCAGCCAGAAGCCGATGCCGCCGAACTGCGCCGGGAAATTGTCGTGGATGAACAGGATCCGCATCGGTCGCCCTCCGCTCCGGGCCCGCGGCCCGGGTCCGCAGTCAGTTCAGGCGAACAGGGAATAGAGACCGAGTCCGAGCGAGCCAAGCGCGATCGCCGCGGTGCCGGTCAGGATCAGCCGCAATCCACCGTCCGAGGCGCGGCCCTCGGGACGTCGCGCCCCGGCGAGCGCGGCTTCGAGGCGGATCTGCACCATCTCGACCCGGTTCACCAGATCGGCCAGGCGGTCCACGTCGTTGCCCGGCTCACGCGCCGCGGGCTGGGAATGGCGGAGACGAAGCACCTCTTCATAGACCCGTTCGACCACCCGCTGCTCGGGGGCCACCGCCGCGCCCTTCGAGCCGCCGCGCTTCAACTCGCCCGGCGTGCCGTCGGCGGCGCGGGCGATGGCGGTGACGGTGAATTCGAAGCCGGGCTCCACCGGCGGGGAGATGGTCGCGCCGAAGCCGTAGTCGCCCGTGCCGATGCCGCCCTTCTCGAGATCGGCGCGGTGGCGGTCGGCGCGGACCGTGGCGACGAGCTTGCCCTCGCGATGGATCTCGACCTCGACGGCGGCGGCGCTGCTCGCGCGGTCGATCGCCCAGCCGGCGACGCGGTCGGGACGCGTGAGATCGAAGACGCCATAGACCCGGGGGCCGATTTCGGCGAGCGGTACCTCGGTCGGCGCTGGCGCGCTCCTGGCGGTTTCGTCTGGCATGGGCTTCCTCTTGGCTGCGGTCGGTTAGCCATTGCGTAACGCCCGATGTTTAACGAGATGCCAATCGCCGCGCCGGGAGCCTCGCCGATTTGAAGCGTTTCGCGCTGATCCTGACCGCCCTGCTGATGAGCGTCGGCACGGCCGCCGGCGCCGGGCCGCGCGTCGTCGGCGCGCCGGAGACGGTGTTCGACTGGGCGAGCCAGCGCTGTGCGACCTGGGACATCCCGGACGGGCCGGCGCGCGCCTGGCGCGACGCGGACGGAAGCGTGCGCCTGATCGCGGGCGCCGAGCGCAACCGGATCGCGGCGGGGGCGGATCTCGACCATCTGAGGCACGATTGCGCGGTGGTGTTCGAGGGCGCGCGCTCGGCCGATCCCGGCGCCCATGACGACCGGTCCTGGATCGCCGGGCTGTTCACGCCGGACGGGCGCCGGGTCGAGGCACTGGTCCATGCCGAATATCACGGCGACAAGCATCCCGGCCGCTGTCCGGCGGCGGTCTATCTCGACTGCTGGCGCAACGCGGTGGTGGCGGCGGTGTCGGAGGACGGCGGTGGGAGCTTCGCGCCGGCCGGGCTGGTCGCGGCGCTGCCCTATCGCTACGACGGGCTGGCCGGGCGGCGGACGGGATATTTCAACCCGAGCAACATCCTGCGCGACGGCGACCATCTCTATGTCTTCGTCTTCGCCGAGGCCTACCGGGCGCAGGCGCGCGGGGCCTGCCTGCTGCGCCGGCCGCTGGAGGGCGGGGCGTCGGACTGGCGGGCCTGGGACGGCGTGGGGTTCGGCGTCCGCTTCGCCGATCCCTACCGCGAGGATATCATCGACCCTTCGCGCCATGTCTGCGCGCCATTGCCGGGGGTGGGCTCGACGATCTCGTCGGTCGTGCGCACGGCCGCGGGCACGGCCGCGGGCACGGGCACGGGCACGGGCACGGGCGGCTATCTCGCCGTGACGCCGGCGACGCGGGACGGGGTGAGCGGGATCTATGCGATGACCTCGCCCGACCTTGTGCATTGGAGCGCGCCGGAACTGCTCTGGGCGGCGCCGCTCCTCTGGCGGCGCGACTGCGCGGCGGAGGCGGCCTATGCCTATCCCGCGCTGCTCGACGCCGCGTCGCCCGGATTCGACAGCGTGGGCGACGATTTCTGGCTCTATGTCACGCGGATGACGCTGGGAAAGGATTGCGCGGCCGGACCCGACCGCGATCTGATCCGGATGCGCGTCAGCTGGCCCGCGGCAGACCGATCGCCGGCAGGCTCGCCAGCACCGTCCGCGGCGCCGCCAGATCCTCCGGCCGGATTTCCTGTGCCTTGAAGGGCTGGGCCGCGCCGCTCTCGATCAGCGCCTCGATGACGTCGAGCGAGCGCTCCACATCGTCCATCGGCGCGTCGAACAGGTCGTAGATCGAGTAGTTCCACCAGGCGACGGCGAGCAGCCGCTCGACCACCGGCTCGGGGAAGCGCAGGCGGACGACCTTGCCGGGTGTTCCGACCACGATCGAATAGGGCGCCACGTCGCGGATGACGAGGGCGCGGGCGCCGATGATCGCGCCGGCGCCGATGGTGACGCCGGACTTGATGAAGGCGCCCTGGCCGATCCAGACGTCGGCGCCGATCGTGGTGACCGGGCAGCTGGCGGCGAAGGGGCGCTTGCGGTTGTGCACGGAGGGCGCGGCGGGTCCGGCGATCAGGTCGTCCCAGCCGTTCACCTGCGGATAATAGGCGGTGCGCGAGGTGGTGAGCCAGTCGGTCGGATGCTCGTGCGCGCCGATGACCACGCCGCTCGCCACCGAGCAGTAGCGGCCGAAGCGCACGTTGTTGATGGTGCCGCCCGAGAGATTGCAGAAGGCGCCGATGTCGAGGAAGGCGCCGGAGGTGACGGTGGAGAGGATCGAGGTCGGTGTCTCGATCCGCGAGCCCTTGGCCAGCGTACGGGTATTGCGCAGGCCGTAGAGCTTGACGCCGCGCTGCTCGAACGCCTCGTAGTCCGTCCGGTTCAGGGTGAAGTGGATGGGCATCGCCGGTCTCCTCGCTGTCGGGCGCGCGACATCGCGCGCGTCTCTCGGTTTGGACGCGCGCCGCGAGCCTGTGGCGGGCTCGCGGCGCGGTCTCGCAGTGGGCCGCCACGCTAGCGCGCTGGTCGTTGACGGATGGTGAATGGCCGGGTTTTCCGCCTATTCTTCGTGCAGCGCATGGCTCATGCGACGGAGGAGGGGCGAGAGGATATATTCGCCGGCCCGGCGCTCGCCGGTCTGGATCGCGACCTCGACCGGCATGCCGGCGGTGATATGCACCCCGGGCAGCTCCTCGAGGCTGACCGGGTCTATGGCGACGCGGGCGTCGAAATAGGCGGTACCGTCGCGCTCGTCCTGCAGCATGTCGGCCGAGACGTAGGTGACTTCGCCGAGCGCGACCGGCGCCTGGGCGCGGGGAAAGGCGGTCAGCCGGATCTTGGCCGGGCGGCCGACATGCACCGTGTCGATCGTGTCGGGCGAGACCCGAGTCTGGACGACCAGACGATCGCCGTCGGGGATGATGTCCATCAGCGGCGCGCCCGAGGCCAGCACGGCGCCCGGCGTCTTGAGGCGGATATCGACGACGACGCCGTCCTGTGGCGCGCGCAGATTGTGCCGCTCCAGCACATCCTCGGCGGCGCGGACCCGGCTCGCGAGGCCCTCGACCATGCGCCGCGATTCCGAGATCTGCTCGCCGAGGTCGGCCAGCCGCTGCTGGTCGAGCGTTTCGATATCGGCGTTGGCGCGGGCGATGTCCTCGCGCTCCGCCTCGGCGAGGCCGCGGGCCTCGTCGCGGTCGCCTTCGAGGGTGGCGATGGTGCGGTCGAGCTCCAGCAGCCGCTGTTTCGGACTCGCGCCCTTCGCGACGAGCGCGCTCGTCGAGACGCGCTCCTCGGTCCAGAGCGCGATCTGGCGCTGGGCGGCGCTGGCCTGGGCCTCGTTCGCGGAGATCTGCGCGGTCAGTTGATCGATCTGGCGGCGGAGCGAGGCGACCTGGCCGATATGGGCGCGCTGGCGGGCGTCGAAGCGGCGTTGCTGCGCCGCGACGCGCTCGTCGGCTCCGGGCATTTCGGGCGCGGTCGCGGGATCGAGGCGTGGCGCGCCGGACTGCTCGGCTTCGAGGCGCCAGATATCGAAGGTCAGCGCGATCCGGTCCGCCTCGAACTGCGCCAGCTGCTCGCGGATCTGGGTCGCGTCGAGCGTGGCGACGATCTCGCCCTGGCGGACGCGATCTCCGGGCTTGACGAGCAGGCGCTCGAGGATGCCGCCTTCGAGATGCTCGACCGTCTTGCGCTCGCTCTCGGCCAGCAGGACGCCGTGCGAGACGACGGCGCTGTCGAGCCGGGCAAACATGCCCCAGCCGAGCGCGGCGGCGGTCAGGCAGACGATTGTCACCAGCGCGGTCAGGAACGCCGGGCGAAAGCTCGGCGTGTCGTCGGCGTCGATCAGTTCGGCCAGCGTGGTCATTTCACCCCCTCGCGCGATGGAATGGGGGTGATGCCCTGGCCGGCGCGCCGGGGTCCGAGCGCGGCCAGCACCTCGACCCGGTCGCCGAACTGCGCCACCGTGCCGTCCTTCATCACCATGAGCTTGTCGGCGCGTTTCAGGATCGACATGCGCTGGGCGATGACGAGGACGGTGGTGCCGCGGCGGCGGGCGATCTCGATCGCCTCGACCAGCGCCGCCTCGCCCTCGGCGTCGAGATTGGAGTTCGGCTCGTCGAGCACCAGCAGCTTCGGTTCGCCGAAGACCGCGCGGGCGAGTGCGATGCGCTGGCGCTGACCGCCGCTCAGCCGCGAGCCGGCGTCGGCCAGCCGCGTCTCGTAGCCCTGGGGCAGGGTGCCGATCAGCTCGTGCACGCCGGCGAGCCGGGCGGCCGCCACCACCTCGGTCATGTCGCCGTCGCGGAAGCGCGAGATATTGTCCCGCACGGTGCCGTCGAGCAGCAACGGATCCTGCGGCAGGTAGCCGACCGCCTCGCCGAAGCTGCCGCGCTCGTGGGTATAGGTGCTCTGACCGTCGAGATAGATGCCGCCGGCGGTCGGCGCCCAGAGGCCGACGACCAGCCGCGCCAGCGTCGATTTGCCGGCGCCGGAAGGTCCGACGATGCCGAGCAGCTCGCCAGCCTCGATCTGGAACGAGACATTTCGGATCAATGGCGTGTCCTGGCCCGGCGGCACATAGCCGACGCGGTCGGCGGTCAGCCGCCCCCGCGCCACCCGGATCGGCGACCTGGAGCGTCGCGTGGCGCCCCGGTTCAGCACTTCGCGCAGCCGTTCGCCGGCGCCCATCGCATCGACCCACTGCCGCCAGCCCTCGATCATCTGCTCGAAGGGCAGCAGCAGGCGCGCCATCAGCACCGATGCGGCGATGATCGTGCCGCCCGAGACCTCGCGCTGGATGACGAGGGCGGCGCCGGTGGAGAGCACCGCGACCTGCAGCCCGACGCGCAGCGCCTTCGCGGCGGAGGCGAGGGCCTTCGCCACCGCGCGGCGCCGCTCGACGCTGTCGAGCGCCTCGGCCTGCGAGCGGCGCCAGCGGCGTGCCACGGCGGGCAGCATGCCCATCGCGGTGATCACCTCGGCGTTGCGGATCGCCGCCGCCGTCTCGATATGCACATTGCCGGCGGCGAGCGTCGCCCGCGCGGTCGGCCGGCGGGCCAGCACCTCGGTCGCGATCGCGATGCTGCTCAGGATCAGCGCCGCGGTCAGGCCGACGAGGCCGTAGACCGGATGCAGGAGCCAGAGCACGAAGAGAAACAGCGGCGCCATTGCGAGATCCATCGGCAGCGCGATGGCGCCGCTGGCGATGAAGCTGCGCAGATCGCCGAGATCGCGTATCGAGCCGGCGGCGGCGGCGGCGCCGTCGCGGAGCGTTGTCTCGACCGAGGCTTCGAACACGTCGCGCCCCAGTCGCCCCGCGACCTGGGCGCCGAGGATCGCGAAGATCCGGTGGCGCAGATAGTCGAGCACCGCCTGAAAGCCGAGGACCACCACGACGAGGCCGGCGAGCGCCACCAGCGTCTCGTAGCTGCCGCTGGCGATCACCCGGTCATAGATCTGGATCGTGAAGAGCGGCATGGCGAGATGCAGCAGATTGACGAAAAGCCCGATCATGGCGGCGGCGGCGGTGCCGCGCCGGATGTCGCGCAGCGCGTGGCGATAGGCCGGGGTCGTGGTGTATCTCGGCATTCCCGCTCACCCGTTGCTGGCGCGGCGATCCGCCGCCGCCGATTGTCCGCGCCGTTCCAGCAGACGCTCGAACAGGCGCGCATGCAGCTTTGCCGACTGGTCGGCGCTGGTCGGCGGCCGGATCCCGCCGTGGAGACGATCCCAGAGCGCCGGCTCGCGGATGGCGCGGCCGATCTGCTCGGCGAGGCTCTCGGCGTTGCCGACGTGGAAATGCAGCCCGTCGATGCCGTCGCGCACCTTCTCGGCCATGCCGCCGATGTCGCTGGCGATGATCGGCCGGCCGTGGTGGAAGGATTCCTGGATCACCACCGGCGCGTTCTCCCACCAGGTCGAGGGCACGATCACCCAATCGACCTCGCGCATCAGGTTCGGCAGTTCGGGGCTCTTGTAGGAGCCCATGAAGCGCACGCGGCGGCCGGCGAGGCGGAACAGCTCCTTCACGCTGGTCTGGAACTCCTCCGGCTGGTGTTCGAGATTGCCGCCGTGGACATAGAGCACGGCGTCGCCCCAGATGTCGGCCGGCACCCGCGTCACCGCGTCGATCAGCACGCGCACGCCCTTGAACGGGTTCAACTGACCGAAGAAGGCGAAGCGGTCGCGGCGCCCGCCCGGCGCGACGCGGCGCGGCGGGGTCGCGGGAGCTTCCTCGAGGCCGTTCTCGATCATCACCAGCTTCTCGCGCGGCAGGCCCCAGTCGGCGAAGCGGCCGAGCAGGAAACGCGACGGAGAGACGAAGGCGTCCACCTCGGCGAAGAAGCTCTTGATGAACAATTCGCGGCGCATCAGGTTCGCCGGCCCGATCTCGGGAAAGCAGACGCCGCATTCCGAGGGCGATGCCTTGGAGCAGAGCGCCCCGGTCTTGGCCTTGATCATCTGGCCATGATGGGCGCAGATCGGCAGATATTCGTGCAGGGTATAGACGATCGGCACATCGCCGAGCGCGCGGCGCGCGGCGCGGATCGCCTGGATGCCGAAGCCCATCACATGGTGGAAATTGATCACGTCGGGGCGGTAGTCGCTGAGGAACCGCTCGAAATGCTTCATCAGCCCGTCGAGATCGTTGGTGCCGAGATGAAACCAGTCGTAGTCGTTCGACCAGAACAGCGTCTCGTCCGGCCCCTGGCCCAGCGACATCAGCGGCGTGGCGCGGTGGCGCGCGACGGGCGGGCCGACGCCGGCGAGATAGTGCGCGTCCCAGCCTTCCTGTTCCTTCAGGCCCTGGAACAGGTTGTAGGACGCGACCTGCGCGCCCCCGATCGAAAAGGTCGGGTGCGCGTGGCTGAGGATCAGGGCTTTCATGCGGTCGGCTCTCCGGTCTGCGCGGTCGTGACCACCTGGTCGAGAAGGGCGGCGTCCACCTTGCGCATCAGGCGGGCGAAGGGCGAAGGCTGGGCGGCGTGGCTGTCGTCGAGCATCCAGAACTCGACGGCGCCCGAGCAGTAGCTGGCGTGGCCGGCCCGGCGCAGGCGCGCCGCGAGATCGACATGGGTATAGGCGTCGCTGAACAGATGGCCGGAAAAGCCGCCCGCCGCCTCCAGCGCGGCGCGGCCGATCAGCGCCACCTCCGGCGCCCCCGCCGCCACCTCGCGCGGGGCGCCGCGGCGCAGCCAGCTCGCGCCATAGCCGGAACGGGCGCAGGCGCCATGCACGGTCAGCGGATCGGCGCTCTCGCCGCCGAAATAGATCGAGCCGTCCTCGTAGGTCATCGCCGGCGACAGCAGCCCGCCGCCCGGCAGGTCGCGCGCCTCGGCCATGAGGTCGGCGAGCCAGCCGGCGGATTTCGGCAGGGCGGCCGGCGTCAGGCACAGGATCGTCGCACTCCGCGTCGCCGCGGCGCCGAGATCGAGGCGGCCGGCGGTGGTCTCATGCTCCGAGGCGAAGACGAGCCCGCCGGTCAGGCCGTAGAAGTCGAAGGCCTCGGTCAGCTTGCCCAGCGTCTCGGTCGCGACCGAGCGCGAGGTGACGAGCACGAGATCGAGCGCGTCGGCCTCCGGTGTTCCGGCCAGCAGCCCGAGGATCGGTTGCAGCTCGGCATAGGTGCGGAACGGCACGACGGCGGCGACGGCGCGCGCCGGGCCCTGTGTCCCGAGCGCGATCGGCCGGGTAGCGCCGGCGCGGCGCGGGCCGCGCGCGGCCGGGCGTACGCTGGCGAGGAAGGGGGCCAGATGTTCCTCGACCACGCGATCGAGCTCGGGATCGCGCGGTGACAGGATGCCGAGGATTTGCGGCAGCCGCTCGGCGCTGTCGAACGGCGTCGCGGTCAGCGGCCGGAACAGGCAGCTGTCATCGTCGAGCACGATCTCGAGATAGAGCTGGGCGCCGTCGGTCTCGGCCGGTGTCGCCGGAGCATGGACGATGAACCCATGCAGGAAGTCGTGCTCGTCGAGCAGGTCGGCGAAACGCGGATCGGCGCCGAAACCCTGATGCAGGTCCAGCCGCGGCAGCGCGCACCAGCTCGCATGGATCGGCGCGTAGAGATTGGCGGTGCTCTTGATCAGCACCCGCTCCACCCGGCGCAGCGGGTCGAGCATCCAGCCGAGCGCCAGCAGCGCGCCGTCCGGCGCGCGCAGCAGCGCGTCGAAGGCGGCGGCGATCGGCAACGGCGTGCCGGAGAGCGTGTCCATCCCCTGGAAGCAGGGGCGGCACACGCGCTTGAAGGCGCGCCGCGTCGCCTCGGGCGCGACGAGGCGCGGCAGCATCTGCGCGACATGGGTGGTCGCGGGCGCCCCGGTCAGCTCCAGCACGGCGCCATGCACCACGTCGAGGCGCAGCAGGCGCCCGTTCATCTCGAAGAACACGGCGTCGACCGCCCCGAGCGACTCGTTGCGCCAGCCCTTGCCGAAGAAGCAGAAGCCGTGGCCCGGAGGCAGGATGTCCTCGCGCTCGAAGAGCGCCACCTCCACCTCGCGCACCGCGAGGTCATGGGCGACGCTGGCGAGCGTGGTCGGCCCGGCGGCCAGCGACATCGACCAGCCCTGTGCGAAAAGGCCACCGCCGTCGGGTGTCGCGAGGATCTCGATAAAGCCGTCGCGTTCGGCGGCGGCGGTGAAAAAGCCGGTGGCGAAGGTCTGATACGCCTTCGCGGCGGCCGAATCCTTGGCATGGCCGGCCAGCAGGTGACGGATGAGAAAACCGAAGACCGCGCGGCTGTCCACTCCACCGCGGCGCACGAGATCGGCCAGCGGCTCAGGCGCGATATCGACCCGGGGCGGGGTGGCGAGGCGCCAGTCGCGGCCGAGCGCGTCGTCGCGGACGCGGGCTCCGGCCAGCGGCAGGCTGTCGAGCACGGCGAAGCCGCACCATTCGTCGCCATCGGCGCGCGTGATGCGCCAGCATTCCGCCGTCCAGGCCTGATCCTGATCGCCATGGCCAAGCCGGCCGGAGCGGGGCGGCGCGCTGTCGAGCCCCTCGAACAGCAGCAGCGCCTTGCCGCCATGCAGCAGGATGGCGAGCGTGTCGGTCAGCTGGCCGGGCTCGGTCGCCACCGGCGCGTTCGGGAAGTCGGAACCGTCGGGGGGCGTCATGCCGGCACCCGGTCGCGAAGCTCGGCATAGAGCCGGACATGCGCCTCGACGAACGCGTCGTAGTCGCGCTTCGGCGCGGCCTTGGCGAGCCGGGCCCAGAGTTCGGGCTGGTCCGCGACCTCGCGCATCGTCTCGGCCAGCGCCGCGGCGTCGCCGGGACGCACATGCAGGCCGTTGATCCCGTCCGCGACCAGCTCGGCCATGCCGCCGATGCCGGAGGTTATGACCGGCCGCCCCGCCGCCTGCGCCTCCAGAATGACCAGCGGCGCGTTCTCCCACCAGATCGAGGGCACGACGATCCAGTCGGCGCGCTGGATCAGTTCGGCGACCTCGGCGCGGGAATAGGCGCCGAGATGCTGCGCCACCGGCCGCGCGGCGCCAAGATGCGTGGCGAACTCGGCGCGGAAGCTGTCCTCGGCCCAGCCGAGCCCGCCGTGCAGCGTCACGCGGAGGTCGTCCCCGGTGAGGCGCGCGGCGGCTTCGAGCAGGGTGAGCACGCCCTTGTGCCGCGCGATATTGCCGAGGAAGGCGAAGCGGTTCGGCCGGGCGCGCGGCGCGGTCCCGGCCAGCGGCATCGCGGGCACCGCGTTCGGCACCAGACGCACACGCGCCGGGTCGAGGCCCCAGGCGACGAAGCGGTCGCGCAGAAAGGCGCTCGGCGCGAGAAACACATCGACGAGATCGAGCAGGGCCATGAGATGCGCCCGGCGCAGCGCATGGCGCGCGGCGCTGATCTCGGGGAAGCAGCGGTGGCAGCGGTCGGCGCCCGCGAGATCGCAGCGCGCGCCGTCCCGCGGGGTCAGCATCAGCCCGTCGTTCGGACAGATCAGCTGATAGTCGTGCAGGGTCAGCACGATCCGCGCGCGTGGCGCGAGGCGGCGCAGCGCGGGCAATACCTCGGCCCCGATCCGGTCGAGCCCGTGCAGATGAACGATTTCCGGCCGGGTGGCATCCAGCACGCGGGCGAGCGAGCCAACCCAGTCCGTGCCATCCAGCCGCGTCATCGAGAAGCGGTCGTAGGCCCCGGTGCGCAGCACGAAATCCTCGCCCTGCGCGGCGAGCGCGCCCGGCGCCACGTCGGGCCGCTGCAGGCTGGTCGCGGCGGCGAGAAAGCGGGCGCCGAAATCGTCGCGGGCGTCGAGATCGCGCGTCAGGCGATGGGCGAGGATTTCCGTACCGCCGGACGTCCAGTCCGGATGGTCATGGGCGATCTGAAGAATCCGCATCTTGCTCATGACCTCCTCACGGTTTGCCTTGTCGCGACGCCAGCGCCGCCTCGTCCACCGCCAACGCCAGCGGATCGCATGGCGCCGCCTGGCCGTAGCGGACAAAGCGGATCCGCGGATGGGCGCGCGGCGCGGCGCCGAGCGCGCCCAACCGGGCGGCCGTCTCGGCGAGAACTATCCCGGGATTCGGATAAGACCCGGTAAAGGCGGCCAGCATTTCGATCGCGCCCCGGTTCAGCGCGAGGCAGTCGGCGCCGATCTCGTCGGCCGGCAGGCTCGCGCTCGGCAGGCTGCTCGCCGGCAGGCCGGTCAGCCGCCGCGCCCCCGCCCGGATCACCGCGCCGTCGGCGCCGAGCAGCGCCCCGGTCGCCAGTCGCGGCTCCGCGCCGGAGCCCAGCGCGCGCCGCGTCGCCGCGAGCCAGCCGCGCGCCGCCGGCAGCACCTCCGCGCCGAGCACCAGCGCGGCCTCGGCCCGCGCCGCGCCGAGCGCCGCGAGCAGCCGCTCGGTCGCCGTCGCGTCGGGGGCCAGCGTCACCAGCCGGTGCCCGATGCCAAAGACGGCCGCGACCTCGGTCATGACGGCCCGCGCCGCCACGGCCAATGGGCCATCGGCCACCTGATAGACGAGTTCGACGCCCCGCGCCCCCGGTTCCGCGAACAGCATCGCGGCGCGGGCCCGGACAAGGTCGAGATTGTCGCCGACCGCGCAGATGAGCGCGCAGGCCGGCTTGGCGGGTAGGGGGCCGATCTCCTCGATCCGCCGCGCGGCCGGCGCCGGTCGCCGCCCGAGCCGGGCGGCGGCGAGCGCGGGCGCGTCGGCCGGGAGAAAACCCGCCGGCAACCCGCCGTCATAGGCGCCGAGCGGCCCTTCGTGGATCGTCGTCAACCGGCCGGAGCGAAATACCAGCCGGACCCGCGCCGGATCCTCGAGCCAATGCGTCCGGCGCAGGGTCGCGTGCGCCGCGATCCGCGCGGAGCGCAGGCCATCGCGCGTGAAGGGCAGGATCGCCCGGTCGCCGCCGCGCTCGATCTGGACGCCCGCCAGCAGGTCGTGCGGATCGGAGACCTCCAGCGCGATCAGCACACCGGCGTCGGTGCCGGAGAGATGGCGCAGCGTCGCGGCCGGCGCCTGCTCGCCGCCGTGGCGGATCTCGCGCATCAGCACGGCGGCGCCGGCGTCGATGGGCGCGCGCTCCGCCACGAGATCGAGCGCCCAGGACCGCGCACCGTCGGAGGCGCGTTCGAGCCAGGGCACGATGGGCCGCGGGCGGTGAAATCCGGAAGCCGCCGGCAGCAGGATCGGCGTGGCGCCGAGCCCGACCATCGCCACGTCCGGCGTGCCATCGGGGAGGAAGAGATGCAGGAACGCGCCGCGCTTGTCCTCTTCGACATGCTGGCGGAAGCCGGAGACGCGCCGCAGCCGGTCGGGCGCCAGCGCGATGAGTTCGCCGACCAGCGCCGCCTCCGCCGCGCCGGGCACGCGGAAGCTCGCGATCACGCCGCCGTCGCCAAGCGGGCAGAGACTGGCGAATTCGGCGGCGCGCACGCCCATCATCTCGAAAAAGCCGCTCGCCGCGGTGCCGAAGGCCGATTGCTCGCCGAGGCCGAACATCGAGGCGCCGGTGGTCAGGAACATGCGCAGCAGGCGTCGGTGGCCGAGCTCGGACAGGCCTTCGATCAGCGCGGCGCCGTCCCCCTCGGGCGGCTGCAGCCAGTTCGGGTCGATGCTCGCCGCGATCCGCGCGCCGAGCGCCAGGTCGAGCCGCCGGCCATCGAACGACGCGGCGCCGCGGCCGATCAGCAGCACATGCCGCCGCCCGCCGGCGCGCAGCGGCAGGGTGGTCGAGATCATCGGTCCGGTCAGCGGCTCGCCACCGAGAAACGCCGCGAGCCGCGGCCGCTCGCCGGCGCGGGCGGGGCCGGGTTCGTCGAAACTGACGGCGCAGACCGTGTCGGTGATCGGCACGAGGCACGCCTGGATCGGCGGCGTCGCGGGCCGGTCGAAAGAGCCGAGGCGGAAAGGGTCTGCGCGCATGTTCATGGGACAGCCGTGAGGTTGGAGGGCCAAACGGAAACAGGGCCGGCGCGGCGGCCGGCCCCGCGCTCAAATCAGGTTCAGACGAGGGTGATGAAGCGCGAGGGATCCTCGGCGATATCGTCGTAGCTGACGCCGTTCAGCATCACGCTGTCTCCCTGGCCGAAGTCGATCAGCGTTCCGGCCTCGCCGAGGTCGATGGCATAGTCCGCCACGTCCGCCACATCCTCGAGCGACACGCCATCCAGCGCGCGCGTGATCTGCAGCATGTCGCCGTCGCTGAAATCCATCACCATGTCGCCGCCGCCGGAGAAGACGAAGAGGTCGTTGCCCGCGCCGCCGATCATCACGTCGTCGCCCGCGCCGCCGTCCAGCGTGTCGTCGCCCGCGCCACCCTTCAGCAGGTCGTCGCCCGCGCCGCCGACCAGGAAATCGTTTCCATCGCCGCCATCGAGTTGATCGTCGCCCGCGCCGCCGCGCAGGACGTCGTTGCCCGCGTCGCCGGACAGGAAGTCGTCGCCGTCGCCGCCATCGATCGTGTCGTTCCCCGTTCCGCCGAGCAGCTCGTCATTGCCGGCGCCGCCGTTCATCACGTCGTCTCCCGCGCCGCCGACCAGCAGGTCCGCGCCGTCGCCGCCGTGCATCGTGTCATTGCCAGCGCCGCCGGTCAGCGTATCGTCGCCGGTTCCGCCGAACATCAGGTCGTCTCCGGTGCCCCCCAGCATCAGATCGTCGCCCGACCCGCCATGGATCGTGTCGTTCCCCGTTCCGCCATTCAGCGTGTCGTTGCCCGCGTCCCCGTGGATGACGTCGTCGCCGCTGCCGCCGAACACGCTGTCGTTGCCCGCGCCCGCCGTGATGAAGTCGGCCGCCGAAGTTCCGAAAATGAAGTCGTTGAAAGCGCCGCCTGAAATGGTGGCCATGGATTCCCCTCCTGCTACGCGAAAACTCGCCGGAGACCTGAATGCTGCGCCGCGGGTAAAGAAAAACTTAATCCACATGTTCGAATAACTAATGAATTCATACAACCGTAAATAAAGTTCTCTCCAAATGGTAAAAGATAGAATTGTATCGTTTACTTATTCCTTACCGTCGCCGTGCTCGAAAGGCGTGACTGCTGCTTCCCTCCGGCGGGATCACCCCGGAGATTCCGCGGAGGCGGCGGCGAGAAATGTGACAACGGGGGTGCATGGGATGACAAGGGGCATGGGGGGAGGCGCTGTGACGCTGACGGGTGGCGGCGCGGCCGATCTCTTCTTCGGATCACGGTTTGACGACAGCATTCGCGGTGGCGGGGGGGACGATCTGATCCTCGCCAACGCCGGAAACGATCGTGTCTTCGGCGAGGATGGCGATGACGATCTGTTCGGTGGCGATGGCGATGACTATCTCAGCGGTGGCGCGGGTAACGACCGGATGTTCGGTGGACCGGGCAATGACACGTTGCATGGCGGCGGTGGGTCGAACGTGCTGTATGGCGGCATTGGCGACGACCTGCTCGACGCGCGCTGGCTGACCCAGGACGAGGTCGATCCGACGGCGGCCAATTTCGCGACCTGGAGCGCGGAGAAGCGGCTGACCGGCGACGAGATGCACGGCGGCGCCGGCAATGACACGCTGCACGGCTCGTTCGGAGCCGATTCGCTCTATGGCGGCGCCGGAAACGATTCGCTTCGCGGTCAGGACGGCGACGATCTGCTGGTCGGCGGCGCGGGCAACGACACGCTGCGGGGCGACAATGGCGCGGATACGCTGATCGGTGGTAGCGGCGCCGACGTCCTCGACGGTGGCCTCGGCAACGATGAACTGCGCGGCGGCTCGGGCTCGGACACGATCGATGGCGGCAACGGAAACGATTCGATCTATGGCGGCGCCGATCGTGATGTCATTTCCGGCGGCTACGGCGACGACTGGATCGTCGCCGGCGCGGGCGACGACCGGGTCGACGGCGGCGGAGGCGACGACGTGATCTTCCTCGGCGCCGGCAACGATTTCGTCGCGGCGACGGACGACTTCGGCCGGGGTGACGATGTGATCTTCGGCCAGGCGGGCAACGACTGGATCCACGGCGGCCGCGGGTCGGACTATATCGACGGCGGCAAGGGCGACGACCGGATCAACGGCGGGGCTGGGGACGACTATTTCGTCGGCGGCCGCGGCGCGGACATCTTCGAGTTTCGCAGCGCCTCAGGCGTCGACACGATCGAGGATTTCGGCGCTGGCGACCGGTTCCATGTGACACAGAACGTCAATGGAATCGGCCTCGTCAATGTCGACACGCTGTCGGATCGGATGACCGATCTCGGGGGCGACACGTTCCTCGACCTCGGCAATGGCCATGGCGTGCTGTTTCTTGGCGTGGGCGCGGATGCGCTGACCGATCTCTTCGAGACCGGCCTCGGCATCCTCGTCTGATTGAAACAGAGCTGAGCGGGCGCGGGCTCGCTCAGCTTTCCACGAATTCCGCGACGAATTTCGTCGCCGGACGAGCGCGGATCTCGTGCGGCGTGCCGATCTGCTCGATCCGCCCCATGCTCATCACCACGACGAGATCGGCGAGTTCCATCGCCTCTTCCTGATCGTGGGTCACAAAGATGGTGGTGAGGCCGGTCTGATCGTGGATCTCGCGCAGGCCGCCCCGCAGTTCGCGCCGGACCCGGGCGTCGAGCGCGCCGAACGGCTCATCGAGCAGAAGCATCCGGGGTTCGATCGCGAGGGCGCGAGCGAGCGCCACGCGCTGTCGCTGGCCGCCGGAAAGCTGGCTCGGATAGCGCCTGCCGATATCGGGCAGCTGGATCATCTTCAGGAGCTTGTTCACCCGCCGTTCGATCTCCGGACCCGTCGGGCGGGTCCTGCGCGGCCGCGCGCGCAGGCCATAGGCGATATTCTCGAACACCGTCATATGCTTGAAGAGCGCGTAGTGCTGAAAGACGAAGCCGGCGCGGCGTTCCTGCACGGACATGCCGGTGGCATCCTGGCCGTCGAACCGCACCCGGCCGGAGGTCGGGAACTCGAGCCCGCCGAGGATGCGCAGCAGCGTGGTCTTGCCCGAACCCGACGGTCCGAGCAGCGAGACGAGTGCGCCCGACGGGATCGACAGGCTGGCCGGCAGGAGCGCGGTCGTCGGGCCGAATTCCTTGGCCAGTTCTTCGATCTCGATCTGCATGGCGGAATTCCTTTCGGGTTCAGTGGCGATGCGCGGCGGCGAGCTGGTCCGCGTAGCGCCATTCCAGCAGCGATTTGAGCACGAGGGTCACAAGGCCGAGCGTCGCGAGCAAGGCGGCCATGGTGAAGGCCGCGACCGAGAGATATTCATTGTACGACATTTCGATCATCAGCGGCATGGTAATCGTCTGGCCGCGAATCTTGCCCGACACCACGGCCACCGCGCCGAATTCGCCCATGGCGCGCGCATTGCAGAGCAGCACGCCATAGAGCAGTGCCCAGCGGATATTGGGCAGCGTCACGGTCCGGAACGTACGCCAGCCGCTGGCGCCGAGGGTCAGCGCGGCTTCCTCTTCCGCCCGCCCCTGCTCCTGCATCACCGGAATGAGTTCGCGCGCGACGAAGGGGAAGGTGACGAACATGGTGGCCAGAACGATGCCCGGCACGGCGAAGACCACCTGCATCCCGTGCGCGATCATCCAGGCCCCGACCGCGCCGTTGGCCCCGAACAGCAGCACGAGGCAGAGGCCGGCCACGACCGGCGAGACCGAGAAGGGCAGGTCGATGAGGGTTATCAGGAAGGCCTTGCCGGGAAAGTCGAACTTCGCGATGGCCCAGGCGGCGGCGATGCCGAAGATGGCGTTGAGCGGCACCGCGATGACGGCGGTGATCAGCGTCAGCCGGATCGCGTGCAGCGCGTCGGGGTTCTGGAACGAGGCGAGCGCGGCGCCGAGCCCTTCGGCCAGCGCCTGCTTGAACACCTCGAACAGCGGCGCGAAGAGCAGGAGCCCGAGGATGGCGATGACAAGCAGCACCATCGCCACCCGGAACCAGCCGGGTTCGGTAATGACCGCGCGCCGCCGCGTCGGCGCGGGACGCGGCGCGATGGCGGGGTTGGTCGAGGTTTCGGCCATTCACCGCTCCCCGGAAGTGGCGCGCGACGGCGCCTGGGACAAGTTATGCATCACCGAACCTCTTGCGGCTCCAGACCTGGATCAGGTTGATCGCGAGCAGCATGGCAAAGGAGATCGCCAGCATGGCGATCGCGATCGCGGTCGCGCCGTTGTAGTCGAATTCCTCGAGACGGATCACGATCAGCAGCGGCGCGATCTCGGTGGCGAAGGGCAGGTTGCCGGCGATGAAGATCACCGAGCCGTATTCGCCGACCCCGCGGGCCAGCGCTAGCGCGAAGCCGGTCAGCAGCGCCGGCATCAGCATCGGCAGGATGACGCGGACGAAGGTACGCGCGCGATAGGCGCCGAGAGTGGCCGAGGCTTCCTCGACCTCGCGGTCGACCTCCTCGATCACCGGCTGCACGGTACGCACGACGAAGGGCAGGCCGACGAAGACGAGGGCGATCCAGATGCCGAGCGGGGCATAGGCGACCTTGATCCCGAGTTCGGCCAGCGGCGCGCCAAAGGCGCCGTTCGGGGCGTAGAGCGTGGTAAGGGCGATGCCGGCCACCGCCGTCGGCAGCGCGAACGGCAGGTCAACGGCCGCGTCGATCAGCCGGCGGCCGGGGAAGGAATAGCGCACCAGCACCCAGGCGAGCATCAGTCCGAAGACGAGATTGAAGAGCGCCGCGAGGAAGGCGAGCCGGAAGGACAACCAGAGCGCGGCGAGCACGCGTTCGGTCAGTACGATCCGCGCGATCTCGCCGAAGCCGATGCCGGCGCCCCGTGCGAGCAGGGCGCCGATCGGAATGATCACGACGATGGAAAGGAGCGTGAGCGCGATCCCCGACGCCAGACCGAAGCCTGGCATCGGGGAGGGGGCCCTGAGGGAGAACCCGGCCATGCGTGACAACGCCTATTTCCCGGCAAAGATCTGGTCGAATACGCCGCCGTCGCCGAAATGTTCCGGCTGAACCTTGGCCCAGCCGCCGAAATCCGCGATCGAGACGAGTTCGAGTTTGGGGAAGCGCTCGACATCGGCGGCGGCCGCCGCGCTGGTGTCCCAGGCCCGGAAATAGTGCTTCAGTGCGATCGCCTGACCCTCGGGCGCGTAGAGATAGTCGAGATAGGCCTTCGCCGCCTCGCCCTGCTCCGGGGAGGTGATGTTGCCTTCGACCACCGCCACCGTCGGTTCGGCCAGGATCGAGACCGTCGGATAGACGATGTCGAACTTGTCCTCACCGAGTTCGTTGAGGGCGAGGTAGGCCTCGTTCTCCCAGGCGAGCAGCACGTCGCCGATGCCACGCTGGGCGAAGGTCGTCGTCGATCCGCGCGCGCCGCTGTCGAGTACCGGAACGTTGGCGAAGAGCTTGCCGACGAATTCCTTCACCTTCTCCTGATCGCCGCCGAAGGTCTTGCTGGCATAGGCCCAGGCCGCGAGATAGTTCCAGCGGGCGCCGCCGGAGGTCTTGGGGTTCGGGGTGATCACCTGGACGCCCGGCTCGACGAGGTCGTCCCAATCCTTCAGTCCCTTCGGATTTCCCTCGCGCACCAGGAAGACGACGGTCGAGGTATAGGGCGCGGAATTGTGCGGCAGCTTCGACTGCCAGTCCGCCGGCACCTTGCCCGACCGCGTGGCGATGGCGTCGATGTCGCTGGCCAGCGCCAGGGTGACGACCTGCGCGGCGAGTCCGTCGATCACCGCGCGGGCCTGCGAGCCGGAGCCGCCGTGCGACGCCTGGATGTCGAGCGCCGGCTTGCCCTCGGCCTGCCAATGCGCGTTGAAGGCGGCGTTGAAGTCACGGTAGAGCTCGCGCGTCGGGTCGTAGGACACGTTCAGCAGCTTGGTCTGCGCCTCGGCCGGCTGGCCGCCGAGCGCCACGAGGCCAAGCAGCGCCGCCGTCGCCGAGGCCCCGAGCCATCGGCCGAGCCGGCGGGCGAGCGATACCGGGACAGCGGTCCCGCGCGGCCCGGCGGGTTGGCCCGGAACCCGGTCGGCCAGATGGATCGCACCGAAAACGTCGAAATGCACCGTGTGTTCGTCGCTATGCTCGACCGTCCCGCAGGCGCCATCCGCGACCCCAGTCGAGCGCTGGTCGGGCAGCGGTTTGGCCCGCCAGCCCCACGGAATGTAGCTGTCCATAGAAAATCCTCCTCGATATTCCGGCGTTATCACGACAGATATGATCGTGATGATCAAGAATAATGTTCCAGTGAGGAATTATGTCCTGAATCGCCGGCGATCAGGAGACGATGGCTATCATTTCATCCGGCGGAAGGAGGGAATCTTTCCGCATGAGGTCCGCCAGCGTCAGCGACTCGATCATCAGCAGATAGGCCGAGAACAGGTCGCCAAACACCTTGCGGATTCGGCAGTTGGTCTCGTCGTGGCAATCCTCGCACCGCTGATACGCGCGGCGCGACAGGCAGGGCAGCGGCGCGATCGGGCCGTCGATCATGCGCAGCACATCGCTGATCGGGATGCTGCCGGGCGCCTTGATCAGCACATAGCCGCCGTCGCGCCCGCGACGGCTGCCGATGACGCCGGCGTTGCGGATGTCGATCAGGATATGTTCGAGGAAGCGCTTGGGCGCATTCGAACGGCTGGCGATCTCCTCGATCCGCAGTGATCCGCCCCCGGAGGCCTGTTCTTCGGCCAGCGTGATCAATGCCTTGATCGCGTATTTGGTCTTCTGCGAGATCATTTTCCGCAGCTATGCCATGAATCACGAGCAATCAAGCCGCTTTTACCGTCTTTTTCGATGCGGTTGAAACCTGTTGCTTCCATGCGCCGCCGAGTTGAGCGGCGCGGGAGCGACCGGGGCGGCGGACAGCGAGGCAATTTCAGGGAGGCAAAGCTTGCTTTCGAGAAATGCCATCCATATACCATCCATGTGGATGGAGAATCGAATGAGCGACAATGTCAGACAGCTGCGTGACCGGGATCGGGGCGGCGACACCGAGAAGATCACGATCAATCTAGGCTTCGTCGATCTCGGCCGGATCGATCTGCTGGTCCGCGAGGGTTTCTATTCCAACCGCACCGACCTGATCCGCACCGCGATCCGCAACCAGCTCGAGAGCCACGCCGAGACGGTCAGCCGCTCGGTCACGCGGCACATGTTCGAGATGGGGCTGCGCGATTTCGGTCGGGAGGAACTGGAGGCGGCGCGGGCGGCTGGCGAGACCTTCAGCATCCGTGTCGTCGGCCTGGTGCGGATCGCGGCGGATGTGACGCCTGAGCTCGCGCGTGCCACCATTGGCGCGATCACCGTGCTCGGCGCGCTGCAGGCGAGCCCCGCGGTGAAGGCGGCGCTCGCCGACCGCGTGGAGTGAGCGCCGGCCCGGATGAATTTTGCATTGAACGAGTGACCGTGAACAAGTTGAGAGGAGAGCAGGCATGACTCCCGAATTCACCGCCGCCATGGCGCGGGCGACGGCCGCGACCAACGCGAGCAAGCTCGACGAGGCGACGCGCATCATCGCCGAGGCCCTGGGCATCCGTCAGGCGGAAGGCAAGCCGGAGACGGACGGCGCCGGCTCGCGGCTCGATCCGCGGGCGGAGATCGCCGAGGCGGAAATCATCGAGCCGGATGCCGGGACGGAGTCTGCTTCGGGCCCGAAGCCAACCGCGGCGCCGACCGCGGCGCCGGGCCACCCGCTGCTGGCGGGACTGACGCGGCGCATCCGGCGGCCGCTGCGCGAGGTGCTGCGCGCGCTGCGCCAGGGCCGGCTCGCGGCGGGCCTGACACGGGACGGCGCGCCGCCGGCCGATCCTCTGGTCGAGCCGCCTCGGCCGGACCTTCCCGAGGGGGCGCGGTTCGAGGAGCGCCGGTTCGATTGCGCGGCGGGCGGGCGGGGCTACAAGCTCTATGTTCCGGCGGCGCGGCCGGCGCGGGGGCTCGTCGTCATGCTGCATGGCTGCGGGCAGAACCCGGACGATTTCGCCCTGGGGACCGGCATGAACGCGGTGGCCGAGGCGAACGGGCTCGCGGTGGTCTATCCGCGTCAGGGAAAGAGGGCCAATATCTCGGGCTGCTGGAACTGGTTCCGGCCGGGCGACCAGCGGCGCGACGCCGGCGAGCCGGCGATCATCGCCGGCATGACCCGCGCGGTGATGGAGGAACTGGGGATCGCGCCCGACCGGGTCTTCGTCGCGGGCCTTTCGGCCGGCGGTGCGATGGCGGCGGTGATGGCGGAAGCCTATCCCGAGCTTTACGCGGCGGCGGGCATCCATTCCGGTGTGCCGACGGGGACGGCGAACGACGTGCTCTCGGCCTTCGCTGCGATGCGCGGCGAGCTGGCACCGCGCCCGGGCGCGGCGGCGACGCGCGCGCGGACCATCGTCTTTCATGGCGACGCGGATCGCACGGTGCATCCGGCGAATGCGACGCGGCTCGTCGCGGTGCCGCCGGGCTCCGCGGGTGAGGCGGGACGATCGGCGGGCGGGCGAAGCTATATCCGATCGGTCATCCCGGCGGCGGACGGGGCGGCCGGCGGCGAGGTCTGGCTTGTCGAGGCGGCGGGCCATGCCTGGTCCGGCGGGCAGGCGGCCGGATCTTTCACCGACCCCGCCGGCCCCGACGCCTCGGCGGAAATGGTGCGCTTCTTCCTCGAAGGCGCCCCCGAAAGCGCTGACGAAGGCCAGCCTGCGCCGTCGACCTGACGGCCGCCACCGCCGGCCGGTGGTGGCGGCGCGGGTGGCGTGCCCCGACGGTACCGGTCAGGCCATTTCCGCGATGATCGCGCGCAGCGTCTCGATGCCCTCGCCGGTCTCGGCGGAGGTGACGACGATCTCCGGGAAGGCGGCGGGATGCTGGCCAAGCGCCGCCTTCACCTGTTCGATGGTCGGCGACAGCTCGCCCGGGCGCGGCTTGTCGGCCTTGGTCAGCACCAGCTGGAAGGTCACGGCCGAGCGGTTCAGCAGCGCCATGATCTCACCATCGACCGCCTTCACCCCGTGGCGCGCGTCGATCAGCAGGAACACCCGCCGCAGCGTCGGCCGCCCGGCGAGATAGGCGCGCAGCAGCGCCTGCCATTTCTCCACCACCGCCTTCGGCGCCTCGGCGAAGCCATAGCCCGGCAGATCGACGAGATAGCGCGCCGGCCCGAGCGCGAAGAAATTGATCTCCTGCGTCCGTCCGGGCGTGTTCGAGGCCCGCGCCAGCGCCTTGCGACCGGTCAGCGCGTTGATCAGGCTCGACTTGCCCACGTTGGAGCGGCCGGCGAAACAGACCTCCAGCCGGTCGGCGGGCGGCAGGGCCTCCATCGCCGTCACGCCCTTGAGGAAATCGCAAGGCCCCGCGAAGAGCCGGCGCCCGGCCTCAACCGCCCCCGGTTCGGCCGGTTCGGCGAGGGTGAAGACCTGCTTCACGCGAGCGCCGCCGCGTCCCCGACCGCGACGCGGCCGCCCGTCACCACCTCGGCATAGACGCCGAAATCCTGATGGCCCCAGCCGGCGCGCAGGCCGCCGAGCGTGTCGGCATCGACGAGGCCCGTCTCGGGATTGGCGGTGGTCGCCTTGCAGCGGGTGATGACCTCGCGCACGCGGAGCGTCGCCCCGCCGATCCGCAGCGTCTGGCCGACGAGCTCGAACTCGGCGAAGGGCGCGAGTCCTTCGAGCCAGATGTTGCCGCGAAAACGCTCCATCGCCAGCGGCTGGCCGAGCCGGTCGGACAGCGCGGCGAGGCTTGCCTGGTTGAGAAGCGCGATCGACGGGAAATCGCTGTCGGTCATCCCGACCCTGGCTCGCGCGACGAAGGCCGGCGCCGGCCGCTCGGGACTGGTGAGCGGCGTCACCCAGGCGATGAGGCGCGCGGCGTCCCCGGCGTCGTCGGGATCGACGGTCAGCGGCTCCCGCGCCGGATGGGTCAGGGTCACCCGCCCGGCCGCCTCGTCGACGCTGGCGCGGATCGCCATCAGCCGGGGCGATTTCGCACCGCGGCTGAAATTGACGCACGGCGCCCATTCGGTCGCGCCGGGCGCGATCCTGGCCCGGGCGTCGGCGATCGCCCAGACCCGGTCCCAAGGCAGGGTGGCGCCGGCGGCGAGGGTCACGGCCCCGAGCCCCTCGACGCCGTGTCCCTTGATCGGGTGCCGCCAGAGATGAGTGACGGCCAGCGCCACGCTACTTCGCCTTGCGGAGCTTTCGGAGCCCGCTGAGCATGTTGCCGAAAACGTCGGGCTTGATCCCCTGGGTGCGCATGATCGTGTATTGCTGGCCGAAGGTGATCGAGTTGTTCGCCACCCAGTAGATCACCAGCCCGCTGGCGAACTTGCCGAGCATGAACATGAAGATCCAGGGCATCCAGGTGAAGATCATCGCCTGGGTCTTGTCGGCGGGCGCCGGGTTCAGCTTCTGCTGCAGCCACATCGACAGGCCGAGCAGGATCGGCCAGACCCCGATCGACAGGATGCCGAGCGCGCTGGCATGGGTCGGCGCGGCCCAGGGCAGCAGGCCGAAGAAGTTCATCCAGCTCGTCGGATCGGGCGCGGAAAGATCGCGGATCCAGCCGAAGAACGGCGCGTGGCGCAGCTCCAGCGTGACGAAGATCACCTTGTAGAGCGAGAAGAAGATCGGGATCTGCAACAGGATCGGCAAGCAGCCGGCGGCGGGGTTCACCTTTTCCCGCTTGTAGAGCGCCATCATCTCCTGCTGCATCTTCACCCGGTCGTCGCCGGCGGCTTCCTTCAGCTTCTCCATCTCCGGCTGAAGCGCCTTCATCTTCGACATCGAGACGTAGGACTTGTAGGCGAGCGGGAACAGCAGCAGCTTGATGATGAAGGTGAGGCCGATGATCGCGAGGCCCATGTTGCCGATCAGCGCGTGCATCTGGTGCAGGACCCAGAAGATCGGCTTGGTGAGGAAGAAGAACCAGCCCCAGTCGATGGAATCGACGAAGCGGTCGATATGCATGTCGTTCTGGTAGTCGCGGATCGTCGCCCATTCCTTGGCGCCGGCGAAGAGCGAGGTGACGGACTGCGCGGTTTCGCCAGGGCCCACCGTCATCACCGGCATGCGGATGTCGGTCTGGAAGGTGTCGGTCGCCTGCGTGTATTTCGTCACGGCGGTGAAGGGCTGGGTCGGCGACGGGATGAGCGTCGTCATCCAGTAGTGGTCGGTGAAGCCGATCCAGCCGTTGCCGGTGACATCGATCCGCTGCGCGGCGGCGCCCTCGGCCGGGTCGACCGGCAGATCCATGATCTTCTTGTATTTCAGCTCGTTGAGCTGGCCGTCGGTGACCGAGATCACCCCCTCGTGCAGGATATAGAAGTTCATCAGATCGGACGGGATTCCGTGCCGCGCGATGATGCCGTAGGGCGCGAGCCGGACCGGCGCGGCGGTGGTGTTCTCGACCGACTGGGTGGTGGTGAACATGAAATTGTCGTCCACCGCGATCACGCGACGGAAGATGAGCCCCGCGCCATTGTCCCAGACCAGCGTCACCGGCGTCGTCTCGGTCAGCACCGCGCCGCTCTCCGCGCGCCAGGGCGTGCTCGGCCCCGGCACGGCGTTCGCCGCCAGCCCCTCGGCCGGCGACCAGCCGTAGAGCGCGTAATAGGCGTTCGGCACCCCGGCGGGCGACAGGAGCGTGACATTGGGCGAACCCTTGTCGACGGTCACGAAATAGTCGTTGAGGCTGAGGTCATCGACGCGGCCGCCGACCAGCGACAGCGACCCGGTCAACCGGGCGGTACGGATCTCGACGCGCTCGGTCTTGTTCAGCGCTTCGGCCCGCGTCGCGGTCTGCGCCACCTCCAGAGTCGGCGCCTGGGTCGTGCCCGCGCCGCTCGCGACGGCTGGCACGCTCACCGTGCCGTCGGCCTGGGTGACCGCCGGCGTCTGGGGCGCTGTCTGCGATTCCGGCGGCGGAAACAGCAGGAACCAGACCAGGATGACCAGGAAGCTCAGCGCGGTCGCCAGGATCAGATTCCTGTTCTGGTCGTCCATGAAGGTGACTCCGGTCTGACCCCGACAATATAGTCTGGGGGGTTCAACAGCCGCCGGGGTCAAACGTCAAGGTGTATTCGGGTCGCCGGCCACCGCTCCGCCGAGGCCCGGAAGGCGGGGACCGGACATGTCGTAGGGCCGGGCGTTGAACGAGCGCAGCCAGTGGAACGTGTCGGCCCGCGACATCGGTTTGGCGAGGAGAAATCCCTGGAAGAGGTCGCAACCGAGCCGGCGCAGCATCGCCTCCGCGTCCTCGGTCTCGACTCCTTCGGCCAAGGTGCTGATGCCGAGCGCCCGCGCCATCGCGATCATCGAGGCGGTCAGCTTCTGCTGTTCCTCGCAGGTCTCGATGCCGAAGATGAAGCCGCGGTCGATCTTGATGCGATTGACCATGAAGCGGCGCAGGTTCGAGATCGAGGCATGGCCGGTGCCGAAATCGTCGAGTTCGATATGGAACCCGGCGGAGGCGAGACCGCGCAGGTTGCGCACCACGAGATCGGCGTCGCTCTTGATCAGTACCGTCTCCAGCACTTCGATGGCGAGGCGCGACGGGTCGAGGTCGAACCGCTCGACCTCCCACTTGATCTTCTCGATCAGCCTCGGGTCGCGCAACTGGGCGAGGGCGAAATTGACGCCGACCCGGGGAACGTCGAGGCTCGCGTCGTCCCAGGCCCGGATCGCCTCCAGCGTACGGGTCAACACCACCTCGCCGATCCGCTCGGTCAGATCGGCCTGCTCGGCGTGCTCGAGAAACGCCGCCGGGGTCAGCAGGCCGTGCCGGGGATGCTCCCAGCGCACCAGCGCCTCGAAGCCGGCGAAGCGGCCGCTGCGCAGATCGACCTGCGGCTGGAAGAAGGGAACGAGTTCGCCCCGGCCGAGCCCGGACAGAAGCTCGGTATAGAGGGTCTGGCGCCTTTCCACCTCGACGCGCAGGCTCTCGCGGAAATAGCGGATGTTGCCCGGGCCGGCGCTTTGCGCCTCGGCCAGCGCGATCTCGGCATTGGTGATCACACGGTCGGGATCGGCCTCGTCGTCGGAGAGCAGGGTGACGCCGATGCTGGAGCCGAGCCGGCGGGCGCCACCCCGGATCGAGAAGGGCTTGGCGAGCGCGCTCTGGATCCGCCCGGCGATCGTCGCCGCCGCGTTCGCATCCTCCAGATCCCCCGCCACCACCACGAAATCGTCCTGGCCGAGATAGGCGGCGAAATCGCCGGCGCGCAGCGCGTGCTGCACGCGGCGGGCGGTGATGCGGATGATCTCGTCCGTCGTGCGCTGCCCGAGCGTCTCGCGCAGGAGGCTGAACTTGTCGAGGTCGATGCGCAGCACGGCGGTCTGCGTCTGCGCCCGCTTCGCACCGGCCGCGAGCTGCGACAGATAGGCATGCAGATAGGTCGCGTTCGGCAGCGAGGTCAGCGGATCATGCAGCAGGCGGAAGCGGTTCTCCCGATCCGCCTCGAGCGTGCGCCGCACCCAGTCGCGCACCCGCCGCCGCGCCGGCAGCACGACCCAGGTGACCAGTCCGGCGCCGACCAGCGCATGGGCGAGAAGCGAGCCGAGCAGGATCTGGCGCGCCCGCGTCGCCGCGCGCGCGCTATCGCCGGCGGCGCGCATCCGCGCGAGATCCAGCCTCGGCGCCAGCTGCCCCGCCACGAGGCCGCGAAGCTCGGTCACCGCGGTCGCACCGAAGCCGGGTCGGGTCAGGATGGCGCGCGCCTCGTCCGCGACATGGCCGATCTCGTCCGCGTCCTGTCCGGGCGCCGCGCGGATCCCGTCCCGCTGCAGAAGCCAGCCGAGATCCTGCCTCGCACGGGAGAGATCCTTCGCCGCCGGATCCTTGTCGGCGTCGAGCGCCACCAGCTTCGCCAGCGCCGCCTGCGCGGCGTCGGACGCCTCCGCGCTGACCCGGGCCCGCTGCCACGCCCGTCCCTGGTCGCGGATCGCCGCGTCGAAGATCGCATGCGAGATCACGGCCAGCGCCAGGCCGATGCCCAGGATGGTCCAGGTCACGCCTGCGAACAGGCGGTCCGGGGCCGGACGGGACGAGGATTCGGACGCGGTGATCATGCCCGATCCTAGGGCGGGCGGGCCTCAGCAAGCGTTAATTCGGCTCCGGGGGCCGCTCCGATTCTCCCCCGCATTCTCGGCGAATTTTCAGCTTCCCGTCAGGCCCCCGGGCGCCGTCGCCCTTCGTGACCAATCCGAAAGCGCGGCCGGACCCGGAGGAGGGCCACCTTCGGTTTCATTCAGGTTTGCTAACCTGGAGAGCAGTCGTTTCGCGCCAACAGGTGCGAAACAAGGAAAGACTTGCGCGCACCGCGCGCTCGGGTCGCGCGGCAAAGGCCGCGCCGCCCGCCGGCGGCGGGCGCCTCACAGCCCTTTGAAATCGAAGAGACCCGGGTCGAGCAGGTGGCTCGGATTTACCTGGGTCAAGGCGCGGAACAGGATCGCGCGGCGCCCGGGGCTCGCCTCCTCCCATCCATCGACCATCTGCTTGATCCGCTGGCGCCAGAGCCCGTCTTGGCTGCCGCAGAGGTCGCAGGGGATGATCGGATAGTTCATTGCCCGGCTGAACCGCGCGCAATCGGCCTCGGGCACCAGCGCCAGAGGTCGCAGCACATGGAGATCGCCCTCGTCGTTCAGGAGCCGCGGCGGCATGGCGGCGAGCTTGCCGCCGTGAAAGAGGTTGAGCAGGAAGGTCTCGATGACGTCGTCGCGGTGGTGGCCGAGCACCACCGCCGCGCAGCCTTCCTCCCGCGCGATCCGGTAGAGGTTGCCCCGGCGCAGGCGCGAGCAGAGCGCGCAGTAGGTCTTGCCCGCCGGCACCTTGTCCATGACGATCGAATAGGTGTCCTGATACTCGATCCGGTGCGGCACCCCCATGCGGGTCAGGAACTCCGGCAGCACGGTCGCCGGAAAGCCTGGCTGACCCTGGTCGAGGTTGCAGGCGAGGATCTCGACGGGCAGCAGGCCGCGCCAACTGAGCTCGGTCAGGGCGGCGAGCAGGGTATAGCTGTCCTTGCCGCCGGACAGGCAGACCAGCCAGCGATCGCCGCGGCGGACCATGCCGTAGGTCTCGATCGCCTCGCGGGTCAGGCGGATGATCCGCTTGCGCAGCTTGCGGAACTCCGTCGAGGCGGGCGCCCCGGCGAACAACGGATGGATCTCGTTCCCGGGGATGTCGTCTTCGTCGTCCAACATGCCCCGAGCCATAGCGCGGCCCGCCCCGCCCTGCAACGACTCCAGCCCGGTCAGGGCACGGGGTCGATGCCGGAGGGGCCCCAGGGATGGCAGCGGCCGATCCGGCGCAGCGTCAGCCAGCCGCCGCGCAGCGCGCCATGCCGGTCGAGCGCTTCGAGCGCATAGGCCGAGCAGGTCGGCTGGAAGCGGCAATGCATTCCGACCCAGGGCGAGAGCAGCAGCCGATAGGCCCGCACCGGCAGCGCGAGCAGATGCGCGGCGGGGCTCATGCTTGCGCCGGGCTCATGCGTGCACCGACTCGAGCGCGCTCCGCAGGTCGTCGCAAAGCTGGTCGAAGGGGTGGGTCGCGGTCACTCCGGGACGGCCGATCAGCACATAGTCCCAGCCCGGCCGCGCGCCCGAGGCCAGCACCGCGCGGGCGGCGGCGCGCAGCCGGCGCTTGGCGCGGTTGCGCGCGACCGCGTTGCCCACCTTCTTTGAACAGGTGAAGCCGACGCGGGCGCTTGTCCCGGTTGGCTCCTCGCCGGTCAACTTTTCCGCGGTCAACTCGCCCGGCGCGCGTTGACGCGCCTGCAGGGTGAAGGCGGGGCGCGACTTGCGCCGCGCCCGAGCGGCGGCGAGGAAATCCGCGCGGCGCGTCAGCGTCCGGACAGCCGCCATGGCGGCCGGCGGCTCAGGCCGACAGGCGCTTGCGGCCGATGGCCCGGCGGCGGTTCAGAATGATCCGGCCGCTCTTGGTCGCCATGCGGGCGCGAAAGCCGTGCCGGTGCTTGCGCACGAGGTTGCTCGGCTGAAAGGTACGTTTCGACATCTTCTTCTCCAGTCAGCGCCGGAGCGAAGCCGGCCCGGGTCGCCGCGACGCCCGAAATTCGAAGGCCTGCCTATAGGACCGGGCGCCGGAGGAGTCAATCAGGACGGAGGGCCGCGCATCGAATTTGGCCACCAGCGGTGTGACCGTTTTCAATGGTCCAGCCGGGCATGATCGCCACCATTGATTCCTGCCGGAGACATCTGGCCCCCTCGCGCCTTCCGCGGGTGTGCTCGGGGTACCCGCCCGTGCGGCTTGCCCCTGGCAGGTCGGCAAGGCGCGGTCGCGGGGATGTGCTGCCCCGGCGGATCGCGAGATGAGCGCGACGGCGTGTGATCCCGGGGCGGAACGCGTTCCCGACGGGCCGCGCGGACCCGGACCCGCGCCTTGTCCGCGTCGGGCGCAGCGCATAGAGTCCGGTGCGACCGCGCTGCCTCGGATTTCGCATGTTTCTGAATACGCTATCGGGCCGGATCCTGGGCTTGGTGATCCTCTTCGTGGTGATCGCCGAGGTCCTGATCTTCGTTCCCGCGGTGGCGCGCTTTCGCGAGAGCTACCTGCAGCATCGGCTCGATCTCGGGCAGCTCGCGGCGCTCGCCTTGCTCGCGACGCCGCCGGACCAGGACGTCGCGCCGAACCTGCAGTCCGAACTGCTCGCCACGGCCGACCTGCTGACCGTGACCCTGCAGCGCGCCGAGGTTCGCGAACTCGCCATGTCGGTCGAGAACCCGCCGATGGTCGAGGCCAGCTACGACCTGCGCGACGCCGGTCTCGTCGAGCTGATCCGCGGTGGGGCGCGGGTGTTCCTGTCGTCCGACAACCGGGTGATCTCGGTCAAGGGCTACACCCAGCAGGGGCTCAAGGGCGAGGTGCAGGTGACCATGTACGAGGCGCCGCTGCGCGAGCAGATGATCGCCTACGGCCTGCGCATCCTCTATCTGTCGCTCGTCACCTCGGCGGGGGTCGCAGCGCTCCTGTTCTACGCGGTGCAATGGCTGATCGTGCGGCCGATCAAGCGGGTCGCCGACAGCATGATCGCCTATCGCGACGCGCCGGAGGATGCGACCCGGGTGATCGCTCCGAAGAGCCGGGTGCGCGAGCTGCGCCAGGCCGAGACCGCGCTGCGCGACCTGCAGGTGCAGCTCGCCGCGGCCCTGCGCCAGAAGGAGCGGCTCGCGGCGCTGGGCGGCGCGGTGGCGAAGATCAGTCATGACCTGCGCAACCTCCTCACCACGGCGCAGCTTCTCGCCGACCGGATCGAGGCGAGCGCCGATCCGGCCGTCGGGCGCACCGCCCCGAAGCTGGTGCATTCCCTCTCCCGGGCCATCGCGCTCTGCGAACGGACGCTCGCCTTCGGCAAGGCCGAGGAGCCGCCGCCGGTGCTCGCCGCCGTCCCGCTCGCGCCGCTGGTCTGCGAGGTGGTCGAGAGCGAGAGCGAAGGCGTCGCGCAGAAGGGGATCGCGATCCTCGCCGATATTCCCGCGGCGCTTCGGGTCCGGGCGGACGCCGACCAGCTGTTTCGCGTGCTGTCGAACCTCGTCCGCAACGCGGGCCAGGCGATCGAGACCTCGGGCAGGCCCGGCACCGTCACCGTCTCGGCGCGCGCCGCCGGGGCCTGGTGCGAGGTCTCGGTGGCCGACACCGGGCCCGGCCTGCCGGCGAAGGCGCGCGAGAACCTGTTCCAGCCGTTCCGGGGCGGCGCGCGTCAGGGCGGCTCCGGCCTCGGCCTCGTCATCGCCGCCGAACTCGTCAAGGGCCACGGCGGCGCTCTCACCCTCGCCGAGACGGGCCCCGCCGGCACGGTCTTTCGCGTCACTTTGCCGATGCCCTGATCCTCAGGAGATCAGGATCGCCCGGAAGTCGTTGACGTTGGTCCCGGTCGGACCCGTCACCAGCAGATCGCCGGCGAGGTCGAGCGCGGTCCAGGCATCGTTGCCGTCGAGCAGCGCGCGGGGGTCGGCGCCGGCCGCCCGGATGCGCGCGACCGTGCCGCCATCCGCGAAGCCACCTGCGTTGTCCTCGGACCCGTCGATGCCGTCGGTATCGGCGGCGAGCGCGGTCACGCCGGCCATTCCGTCGAGCCCGAGCGCCAGCGACAGCAGGAATTCGCTGTTGCGCCCGCCCTTGCCGCGCCCGCGGAGCGTCACCGTCGTCTCGCCGCCGGAGAGCAGGACCACGGGCCGCGGAAACGGCCGGTCGCGGGCCGCGATCTCCCGGGCGATGGCGGCGTGGACGCGGGCGACCTCGCGCGCCTCGCCCTCGACCGCGTCGGACAGGATCACCGCCCGCAGCCCCTTCGCGGCGGCGGCGGCCTCCGCCGCCTCCAGCGAGACGGCGGCCGAGGCGATGACCCGAACCGTGTTCCGCGCGAAGGCCGGATCATCCGGGCTCGGCGCCGCGCAATCCGGCCGGGCGAGATGGTCGAGCACCGCCTTCGGCAGATCGAGGCGATAGCGGCGAACCACCGCCCGCGCCGCCTCCGGTCCCGCCGGGTCCGGCACCGTCGGCCCGGAGGCGACGAGCCAGGGATCGTCGCCCGGAATGTCGGAGACCACCAGCGAGGCGACGCGCGCGGGCGCGGCCGCCTTGGCGAGGCGTCCGCCCTTGATGCCGGAGACGTGCTTGCGCAGCACATTCATCTCCGAGATCGGCGCGCCGCAGGCGAGGAGCGCGCGGTTGACCGCCAGCTCGTCCTCCAGCGTCAGGCCGGCGGGCGGGCAGGGCAGCAGCGCCGATCCGCCGCCGCAGATCAGCGCGATGACCAGATCGTCCGGTCCGAGCCCGGAAACCGCCTCGAGCAGCCGCCGCGCGGCGACGATGCCGGCGGCGTCCGGCTCGGGATGCGCGGCCTCCAGCACCTCGATCCGCTCGCAGGGCGCGCCATAGCCGTAGCGGGTGACAACGACGCCGGAGAGCGGTCCATCCCACGCCGCCTCCAGCGCCTGGGCGAGCTGCGCCGCGCCCTTGCCGGCGCCGACGACGACGGTGCGCCCCTTCGGCCGCTCCGGCAGGTTCAGGGCGACGCTCCGGTCGGGCAGCGCGGCGGCGATCGCCGCGTCCAGCAGCGCGCGCAGCAGTGCGCGGGCCCCCGTGTCAGAGCGCATGGTCGAACACGATCAGGCCCTCGATCCCGCCGTCGCAGGCCGCGACCAGCCGGGCGCCGATCGCGCGATGCCCCTCGTCGGCGAGGTAGGCGTCCCGCGCCGCCGCGTCGCGGAAATCGACGCCGAAGCCGTCCTCGAACCCGTGCACCACCGGCGCCTCCGGGCTGACATTGCGCAGCGTCGTGAAGCCGACGATGCCGGGCAGACGCGCCCGCAGCCCGCCGAGATCGGCCATCAGCGCGGCGCGCTCGCCCGCGCTCACCTCGGCGCGAAACCGCAGCAGCACCATGTGTCGGATCATCGGCTTCCCCCGGACTGGTTTGTCACAGCATAGTCGCGGCGCGCGGGTTTGGAAGCGATCCCTTCGGATCGGTTCGTACCGACGGCCCGGACGGATGACCCTTTCTCAACGGCCGGACACCAGCCCCGGCCTGTCCTCCGGGTGCAACCGCGGAGGTGCCGGTCTCGGCCGTCGGCGAGACCGGCCGCGGACGCCCCTGTCGTGCCG
Source organism: uncultured Amaricoccus sp. (assembly GCF_937891315.1). Taxonomy (GTDB): domain Bacteria; phylum Pseudomonadota; class Alphaproteobacteria; order Rhodobacterales; family Rhodobacteraceae; genus Amaricoccus. The sequence continues at coordinate 33,676 of NZ_CALAGI010000035.1, forward strand.
AAGGCACGCCTCCGGCGTGGCGGGGTGTCCGCGTGCGCGGCCACCCAGGGGCGCCCACGTCCGTACTTCGGGGTCCGGGGAAATCTCCGCCCCTTATCGCCTCCGGGCCTCCGGCCCTCCAGCGATCGGCCCGGCCGAGGCAGTGCCTCGGCTTTGTCGGGCCTGTGCCGCGCGTGCCTCTGGCGCGCTTGGTCGGGAAGTCGATGAGATGGGCCGTTGGTATACCCTGGCCGATGACCTTCGCGAGGCCGAGTTCTATTCAGTGCCCGGCGAATTTCGCCGGCCGCTTCTCGCGCTGCGCCGCGAGGCCCTCGGCATGGTCCGCCGAGGCAAAGCAGGCGGCGACGCGCGCCTTCGCCGCCTCCGTGTCGAGTACGCCGCGCGAGATCTCGAGGATCGTGCGCTTCATGCCCCGCACCGCGAGCGGCGCCAGCGCCTCCAGCGTTCCGGTCATTTCGGCGACCTTCTCCTCCAGCGCCTTGGGGGCGACGAGGTGATCGATGAAGCCCGCGGCCAGCAGCTGGTCGCCGTCGAAGCTTTCGGCCAGCAGGAACAGCCGTCGGGCCATCTGCGGCCCGAGGCGCTGAACGGCGCGCGCGATCCCCGCCGCCTCGTAATGGATGCCGAGCCGGGCGGGCGGTGCGAAGGCCTTCATGCCGATGACGCCGACCCGGAAATCGCAGGAGAGCGCGATTTCGACCCCACCGCCATAGACCCCGCCATTCAGCGCGGCGATGGTCGGCGCCGGAAAGGCTTCCAGCCGGTCGCAGAGCCGGGTCAGCGGATTGTCCGACCAGTCGACCTCCGCCACGTCGCCGAGGCTGACGCCGGAACAGAAGCTGCGGCCGGTGCCGGTCACCACCACGGCGCGCAGGTCCGGCCGCTCCGCCCATTCCTCCAGCAGCTCCGCCGCGCGGATCAGCGCCGCGAAATCGAGGGCGTTGTGGGTGGCGGGGCTGTTCAGCACGACGCGGCCGACCGGGCCGGTCAGGGTGGCGTCGATCATCTCGAACCTCTCGGGAATCGCATCTCAGATCTCGAACTCGGCGAAGACGGGCACATGGTCGCTCGGCTGCTCCCAGCCGCGCACATGCCGGGCGATGCCACTGCCGCCGGAGCGCATCGCGAGGTCCGGCGTCGCCCAGACATGATCGAGCCGCCGCCCCTTGTCGGCGGCGTTCCAGTCGGGCGAGCGATAGGACCACCAGGAATAGAGCCGACCGTCGGGGATATGCGCGCGCGTGATATCGACCCAGCCGCCGGCGGCGCGCATCGCCTCCATCGCCTCGGTCTCGACCGGCGTGTGCGACACGATCCTGAGCAACTGCTTGTGGTTCCAGACATCGTCCGGGCGCGGGGCGATATTGAGATCGCCGACGAGGATCGAGGCATGGGGCCGCTCGGCACCGAACCAGGCGCGCAATTCTTCGAGGAAATCGAGCTTGTGGCGGAATTTCGGATTGGCGACCGGATCGGGGATATCACCGCCGGCCGGGATATAGAGGTTGTGGATCACGGTACCGGAGGCGAGCCGGGCCGCGACATGCCGGGCATCGCCCTTGGCGCAGAAATCACGCTGGCCCGCGTCCTCGATCTCGACCCGGGAAATGATGGCAACGCCGTTGTAGCTCTTCTGCCCGCGCGCGACGACATGCTCATAGCCGAGCGCGCGCAGGCCCTCCCGCGGGAAATGTTCGAGCGGCGTCTTGATCTCCTGCAGGCATAGCACATCCGGCGCCGCCTCGCGCAGGAACCGCAGCACGGAGGGCTCGCGCAGGCGAACGGAGTTGATGTTCCAGGTGCAGATCTTGAGCGTCATGCCCGCTCCTTACGAAGCGGGCCGGGCGATCACAAGCCGTCAGCGGCGGGAGAGTTTCGGATACCCGTCGGCACCCCGACCCCCGGGCGTGGCGCCAAGGAGGCGCGCGATGCGCCGGTTTTCCGGGATCTCATACCAAATCCGTTTGATTGCTTCGCCTGCGCCCTTCCCAGCCCCGACCTCGCGTAGCCGCCCAAGGCGGCGCCCATGTCGGTGTCCCCGCGGCCCCGTCTGCGCCATCCGGGCGATGCGCGATGTCCGAGCCTCCACTGCGCGATTTCGAGGTTACGCGAAATCGTGACGGGCATGCCCCGCGGGGGCATGACCGTCTTCAACGGTCAAGCCGGGCACACCCGCCCCGATTCAACCCTCCCGGAGAAATCCGCACCCCTAGCGCCCTCCGCAAGCTTGCTCCGGGCGCGCCCCTGGCGCCCCCAAGAGCGGTCCGCGAAAACATCTCGATCCGAACCAATCAAACGGATCTGGTATCATCTCAGGCGGCGAGGGCGTCCATCGAAAGAACGACGCCGCCGCGACGGCGGCGTTTTTCGACATAGGCGTGGGCGTCGGCGATTTCGGCGAACGGAAGAATGCGATCCACGACCGGCCGGATCGCCCCGCTACGCAACAGGTCGGCGATCTCCTTCAGGTCCTGTTGCTTCTCGCCGCTGGTGCCGAGTACCATTCTCTGCCCGGCGCGCCGCGCGGTCCAGAGGGCCTGCGCGATCTCGCCGAGCGAGCCGAAGTTCAGGGGCACGAAAACGCCCGTCCCGGTCAGGATGGGCCGGCAGCGCGCGAAATCAGACACGCCCACGATGTCCATGATGACGTCGTATCGCCGGGTCGTCGCCGTCATGTCGTCGCGCGTATGGTCGAAGACGTGATCGGCGCCGAGCGTCTGGACCAGATCGCGGTTGTCGGGGCCGCAGACGGCATCGACGGTCGCCCCGAGATGGCGTGCGATCTGAGTTGCATAGCAGCCGACGCCACCCGACGCGCCGATCAGCAGAACCCTGTGGCCGGGCCGGACCTTGGCGAAATCCCGCAGGAAGACGAGGGCCGACAGGGCGCCGAAGGGAACCGCCGCGGCCTCGACATCGGTGAGGTTTTCCGGCGTCGGGGCGATGGCGCCCGTCGCCTTGACCGCCACCGCCTCGGCATGGGCGCCCACGCCGCTGAACCCGAACACGCGATCACCGGGCGCGAAACCCGTGACGCCCGCCCCGACAGCCTCCACCGTTCCGGCGAAGTCACCGCCGAGCACGCCCTTGCGCGGCTTGCGGATGCCGAACATCAGACGGCCCGGCAGCCAGGTAATGCCGGGAAAGGCCGCCGACCGCATCCGCCAGTCGCCGGTCGTGACCGAGGATGCGCCAACGCGAACCAGAACGTCGCCCGGTCCCGGCCGGATCGGCGGCACCTCGCGGATCACGACGACATCCGGCGGGCCATAGCGGTCGCAGACGGCGGCCTTCATTCCCGAGGACTCCTCTCCATGACCGTCGCGGAGTCCCGACGCGGGCCCAACCCGGCCTGAACCCGCGAAGCTGGCCGGATCAGGGCACCAGCCGATAGCCGCCCGGCTCGGTGACGAGGATCCGCGCATTGGCCGGATCGGGCTCGATCTTCTGGCGCAGGCGATAGATATGGGTCTCGAGCGTGTGCGTGGTGACGCCGGCGTTATAGCCCCAGACCTCGTGCAGCAGGATGTCGCGCGGCACCACCGCGTCGTTGGCGCGGTAGAGATATTTCAGGATGTTGGTTTCCTTCTCGGTCAGCCGGATCTTCTTCTCCTTGGCGTCGAGCAGCAGCTTCGCGGCCGGTTTGAAGGTGTATGGGCCGACGCCGAACACCGCGTCCTCCGATTGCTCATGCTGGCGCAGTTGCGCGCGGATGCGCGCGAGCAGCACCGGCAGCTTGAAGGGCTTGGCGATATAGTCGTTGGCGCCGGAATCGAGCCCGAGGATGGTGTCGCTGTCGGCCACGTGCCCGGTCAGCATCACGATCGGGCATTTCACGTCATGCTTGCGCATCAGCCGGCACAGCTCGCGCCCGTCCATGTCGGGCAGGCCGACGTCGAGGATGACGAGGTCGTAGTGCTGCTCGGAGGCCTTGGCGAGCCCTTCGGCGCCGGTGCCGGCCTCGAACACGTCGAACTCCTCGGTGATCACCAGCTGGTCGGCCAGCGCCTCGCGCAGGTCGGCGTCGTCGTCGACCATCAGGATCTTCTTCAAGTTGCTCATATCACGCTCCTTTTGCGAAGAGTTGTTTCGCCGGCCGCTTTCGCGCAATATTTCGTGCCCGCGTCTCACGCCACTGTGTCCCTTGCGCGGCGATTGTTTCAAACCATGTTCGGGACGCGCGCCCGAGTCCGGGCCTCGCGGCCCCCGGAGGCACCTTCGATGACACTCGCCCTCACCCCGCGGGAACTGCTCGCCCGGGCCCGGGTCGACCTGCGGATCGGCGCGCCGCTGCTGCTCGAAGGCGGCGGGGCCTCGGCCATCGTCCTCGCGGCCGAGACCGCGAGCGCGGAGCGTCTCGCGGATCTGCGGGCACTCGGGCCGGTCGATCTCGCGATCTCGGACTGGCGCGCGGCGACGCTCCGGGCGCGGGCCTACGACGGCGATCTCGCGCGGGTGATCCTGCCACGCGACGCCGATCTCGGCTGGGCGCGGGCGACCGCCGATCCGGCCTTCGACCTCGACACGCCGATGAAGGGCCCCTATGCGACGCGGCGCGACGGCTCGGCCGCCCTTCATCGCGCCGCGATCCGCCTGTGCAAGCAGGCGCATCTCCTGCCCGCCGCGCTGGTCGCGCCGGTCCCGGCCGACGCGGTCTTCCCCGAACTTGGACGGCTCGACATCGGTCACGTGCCGGAAGGCGACGCGGGCGCTGTCGCCGAGGTCGCCGCCGCCCGCGTGCCGCTCGCCGTGTCGCGGGCGGGTCGGGTCCGCGTGTTCCGCCCGCTCGACGGCGGCGACGAGCACTACGCGGTGGAGATCGGCGCGCCCGACCGGGCCGCGCCCGTGCTCTGCCGCCTGCATTCGGCCTGTTTCACCGGCGACGTGATCGGCAGCCTGAAATGCGACTGCGGCCCGCAACTGCGCGCCGCGCTGGCCCAGATCGGGGCGGAGGGCGCCGGCGCGCTGCTCTATCTCAATCAGGAGGGCAGGGGCATCGGCCTTGCCAACAAGATGCGGGCCTACGCGTTGCAGGACCAGGGCTTCGATACGGTCGAGGCCAACCACAGGCTCGGCTTCGAGGATGACGAGCGCGATTTCCGGCTTGGTGCCAATATGCTGAAGGCGATGGGCTTCTCGCGCGTGCGGCTGATGACCAACAATCCGGCCAAGGTGGCGATGATGCGGAACTGCGGCCTCGAGGTGGTCGAGCGGGTGCCGCTCCGCGTCGGCCGCTCGTCGTTCAACAGCGACTATCTCGACACCAAGGCGGCCAAGAGCGGCCACCTCCTGTGACGGGCAATGTGACGGGACTTGCGACGTGACGGGCGACCTGATCGTGACGCGCTGGGGCGCCCGCTTCGCCGGCCGGACCTTCCCCTGCGCCGTCGGCCGCGGCGGCCTCGGCGACAAGCGGGCGGAAGGCGACGGGATCACGCCTGTCGGACGTCACCGGATCGAGGCGGTGCTCGCCCGTCCCGATCGCGCCTGGCGCGCGTTCGCCTGGCGCAATGGCGCGATCGGCCCCCGCGACGGCTGGTCCGACGACCCGGCCGATCCCGCCTACAACGCGCGGATCCGCCGGCCGAGCCGCTTCGGCCACGAGGCGCTGCGCAGGCCCGACCCGATGTACGATCTCGTCGCCGTGCTCGACTGGAACCGGCATCCGGTCACGCCGGGGCGCGGAAGTGCGATATTTCTCCATGTCTGGCGCCGACCCCGCCATCCCACGGCCGGCTGCGTCGCTTTCCGCGCGGCGGACCTCGCCTGGATCCTCGCGCGCTGGACGCCGCGCGCCCGGGTCGTCGTCCGCGCCCCCTGAGCGGGGAGGTTGCCGTCGCCCGCCGGAAGACCTACAGTTCTACTCGCGGAGCGACTGGAGCTTGGGGAGGTGCGGCAGCTCGATCTTCTCACGGCGAACGACCCGACGGGTGACTACCCCGCCAGTTGGTACGCCGAAACCGCCGCCGCGTCGCCTCCGTTTTCCCCCCTCGAAGGCGCCGTCACCGCGGACGTTTGCGTGATCGGCGGTGGTTATACCGGCCTCTCGGCGGCGCTGCATCTCGCGCGCGCGGGGTTCGATGTGCGTCTGCTCGAAGCGGCGCGCGTCGGCTGGGGCGCCTCGGGGCGCAACGGCGGCCAGGTCGGCTCCAGCCAGCGTCGCGACCAGGACTGGCTGGAGGCGGCGGTCGGCGTCGCCCGCGCGCACGCGCTCTGGCGGCTGGCGCAGGAAGCGCGGGCGCTGGTTTCCGAGCTCATCGCGCGGCATGCCATCGCCTGCGACCTGCGGCCCGGTGTGCTCTATGCCCACCACCGGCGCGCCTATGTCGCCGAGAGCGCGGCCTATGCCGAAAGGCTCGCGCGGGACTATGGCTACGAATCGATCACCTCGCTCGACGCGCGCGAAACCGCCGAGGCGCTGGGGACGGAGGCGTTTCACGGCGGCGCGCTCGATCGGGGCGCGGCGCATCTTCATCCGCTCAACTTCGCCCTCGGCCTCGCGCGGGCGGCCAGCGCGGCGGGGGTTCATATCCACGAGGCAAGCCGGGTCACCTCCATCGGCCCACCGGTCCGCGCGGCGCGCGGAGAGGTGCGCGCGCGATATGTGCTCGTCGCCTGCAACGGCTATCTCGGCGACCTCGTCCCGGCCGTGGCGGCGCGGGTGATGCCGATCAACAATTTCATCGTGGCGACCGAGCCGCTCGCCCCGGAACTCGCCGCGCCGCTGCTGCGCGGCGACATCGCCGCGGCGGATTCGCGCTTCGTGGTGAACTACTGGCGGATGACCCCGGACCGGCGCCTGCTGTTCGGTGGCGGCGAGAGCTACGGCTACCGTTTCCCGCGCGATATCGCGGCGGTGGTCGGGCCGCGAATGCGCGCGATCTATCCCCAGCTGCGCGAGACCCGGATCACGCATGCCTGGGGTGGCACGCTCGCGATCACCCGCAGCCGGATGCCGGCGTTCCAGCGACTGGGGTCGAACGTCTTCTCAGCCGCCGGCTATTCCGGCCATGGCGTCGCCATGGCCACGCTCGCCGGCAAGCTGATGGCCGAGGCCGTGCGCGGCGGCGCCGAGCGCTTCGATCTCTTCGCCGGTATACCCGCGCTGCCCTTCCCCGGCGGCGCCAGTCTGCGCGCGCCGCTCCTCGCCCTCGCCATGACCTGGTACGCCCTTCGCGACCGCCTCTGACCCGCCACGCCTTGAGCGGCTGGCAGGCGCGAGGGCGAGTCTTCAGACCGGGCGCGTCCGAAGGGCCGCCCGGACCTCCGCCACCGCGGCGCGCGACAGGGAAGGCCAGTCACCGCCGTCGGGAGTGAAGAGATGGCGGTCGAGGCGGGCGAGGGCGCGGGACGCGGCGGGATCGACGCCGCTCGCCCGCAGCAGGGAGACGAGCGCGGCGCGGGCGCGCGGCGCGTCGCGGCGGGCGTCCGCGATGCAGAGCGCGGCGACGGCTCGGCCGAGCGCGAACCGGCGCCGCGCCCAGCCGACCCCGCGCCCGCGACCGGGACCGAGTCGGGGGAGCAGAACTCCGAGGCCGAGCAGCAACCCGCCGCCGAGGCCGACCGGGATCGCCCGCCGTGCGAGGAGGCCGGGCGCGCGCGGCAGGGCCGAGGCGGCGAAGGCCACCTCGCGGCCTTCGAGCACTTCCTCGCGGCCGACCCGGGCGCCGGTGTCGAACCAGCTGATCGGAATGTCGTCGAGATCGGCCGGCGCGTCGCTCTGCGGTTGCATCCGGTAGTGCCAGACCACGGTCGAGATCGGACCGTCCGGCGTCAGCTTCACCGAACGCTCCTCGGGATCGACGAAGCTGAACAGCCCGCCAGCCGCCATCGACGGGGCGGGTGGCAAGGACTCCGGGGGCAGACCGGCGACCTCGATCGTCACCGTCCGCCGCGTCCATTGCTCGGGTGCCAGCGTGTCCGGCTCGGGGTCCCAGTCGTCGGTGACGCTGACCGACCGCGCCGGCATCCAGGTCGTTCCGCCGAGGTCGGGTGGATAGGCGACTTCGATCGCGACCGGCTCCGTCACCGCCTCGACGGCCAGCCGGCGCGGCCCTTCGCCGGCGAATGTCAGCGCGTGAGTGATCGGTCCGATCGTGAGCGCCCCGGCGCGCCGCGGAAAGAGGGCGAGCCGCTGTTCGAAGACCTTGGTCAGGCGATTGGCGATCCGCTCCTCGCGCCAGACGGGTGGCGTGAGTTGCAGCCATCCGAAGCCGTCGAGTGCCGGCACGCTCAGATGTTCGAGCGCGACATTGCCGATATATTCGCCGCGCAGGGTGGCCAGCACCATCTCGCCCATCACTGGCGGCGGCGCCGGATCGAGCAGGAGGCGCAGCCTGGTTTCCGGCGGCCACGCCGTCTCGGCCGCCGCCGGAAGGCCCGCGAGCAGGAACGTCAGTGCGAGGAGCAGCCGCATCACCATGGGTTCGCGCCCGGTTCGGCGGCGGTTCCGGCCTCGACCCGCCGGGCATGCTCGGCGGCGAGGCGGAGCTTGAGATAGCGGCCGGGATCATCGGGCAGGGCGGTCAGCCAGTCCGGCCCGGCCACCACGGACTGGCGGGTGTCGCCGGGCCGCGCGAGCCGCGGCCGGTCGCGCATCAGCGCCTGGATCGTCATCTCGTAGGTGCCGCCGTGAGGGCGTTCGTCCGGCGCCGTCTCGGTACCGAGCTTGCCGAGCGCGCCACTGGTCGGGCCGTGCACCTCGTCGAGAAACGGGGCGATCAGCGCCCGATTGGCGATCGCATCCGCGTCCGCCGGATCGACATAGAGCACCGCGTCGTAATAGGCGACGGCGAGCTCGTACTCGCCGGTCAGCGCCAGGCTGTTGCCGCGGTTGTAGGTGGAGCCGCGCCCGCTCCGCGCGAAGGCCGCGTCGGCGCCGGCGTAGTCACCGGCCTCGTAGAGCGCCACCCCCTGCCAGCGCGGCGCGGGGATCAGGCCAGAGGCCGCGGCGGGGAAGCCGGAGCGCAGCAAGAGACGACCCCAGGCCGATGGTCCGGCCAGGACGACGGCGACCAGCGCGAGCGCTGCGAGGATCCAGGGGAGCCGCCGCATCTCAGGCGCTCCGCCGGAAAAGGGCCAGCGCCAGCAGCGCCGGAACGGTGAGGAGATAGCGCCCGAGGTCGCGAAAGGTGAGCAGCGTGATGTCCGCCGCCGCCGGCGAGGCGCTGGCCCGTTCCGCCGCCGCCGCAAGCACCGGCCCGGGACGCGCCGCCTCGCCCGCCGCGCCGCCACCGGCAGCATCACCGTGAACACGCCGGCCTGCGAGGCCGGCACATGCTTGAGGCCGGTCATCCACAGCCACACCGTGACCATGCTGGCCGCCAGCGAGTAGAACACC
>NZ_CALAGI010000036.1 GCF_937891315.1 uncultured Amaricoccus sp.
CAATGTTCACATGCGGCTTCGTCCGCTCAAACTTCGCCTTCGCCATGATGGCCTCTTCCCAGGTTTCTAGGCGGCGCGTCTCGCGCCCGTCCGCGATCGCCCCTCTGCGACGCGCGCCCGCATTAGGGGCAATTCGACGAGAAGGCAAGCCGACCGCGGCGGACATCCAGGGCGGGGATCGCATTTGGCGCGGCCGTTCATGTTCGTCGATTCCGCCGCCGATATTCCCGCGCCCGCGTCTCGCCGGTGGCGGACGCGCGCCCGCGCGAACTCGCGGAGGGTGCGACGGGTGAAGACTTCGCCGGAGCGCCGAAATCGTGAAACGCGGGCCCGGGACTCGCGCGAAAGCCGGGCGAGAGCGCGAAACGTGGCTCCCCGGGCGAGCATCAACGCGCGGGGGCCCGCGTATCCCATCCATATATATCCTATTCTATATAGACGTCGCCCCCGCCCGGGTCCCGAGTCACGCAGTCGTAACGAGCGATCATATAGCGTCGGATTCGGAGCGGGGGCGGGGGCGCGTCTCGCGGGGACGCTGCGACCATGGATACCATCGATACCGGAACCCTTCTGGCGCTCGCCGCGAGCGCCACACTGGCGATCGGCTTTGCCGTATATGCCGGGCAGATGGCGCGCGGGCTCAGCCGGCCGAACGGGGCGAGCTGGACCATGTGGGCCTATGGCGCGGCGGCCCCGCTCTTCGCCGGGGTGGAGGCCGACGCGCCGCGCGCCATACTGGCGCCGCTCGCCGTCGTCTTCTGCGGCGCGCTCTGGATCGCGGCGACGAGTCTCGCGCGCCACCGCCACTCGGGGGACGGGGTCATCCTGCTGACCAACGCCGGCATCGTGCTCTGGAGCCTGCTCGCCCTCGCCGCGCCGACGGCGGGGCGCGGCTTCGAGCAGGACGCGGGCCTGGTCTTCGTTATCCTGTCGGGTCTCGCCGCGGTGACAGCCGCCTGGCCGACCCTGAGCGGCGTGGTCCTTGATCCCGCCCGCGAGAAGCCGCTCGCCTGGTTCGTCTGGTCGGCCGGCCATGGGCTGATGGCGCTCGCCGTGATGGGCGAAGGGCTTGGCTGGCACTATCTCGTGCTGCCGCTGCTCGCCCAGGCGGTGCATCTGATGATCGGCGTCCTGGCGCTCGCACCGAGCGAATCCTTTCCGGTCGAACGGTCGGGCTCGCTCGGCTGACGTCGCGCCGGAACCAGCCCGTCCGGCGGGTTTCATTCAAGATTTCAGATAGTTGTGGCGCGGAGACCCCTCCGCGCCACCCGCATGGGAACGCGGTTGACATCCCCGACCGTTAAGCCTAGCTTCCGCGCGCTCCGGGGAGGGCAATGTCTCTTCCCGATACAGCCAGTCTTGGGCGGTCATGACTCGGGTCTCGAACCCCAGTCCTCTGGAATTTCGCCGCGTCGGGCCCGAAGGCGGGTCCGAACGCGGCACTTTTGGCATTTCGCGCAGGGGCGCGGCGTGCCGCGGGAATGCGATGCGCGGCGTGCCGCGGGAATAGAAACGGGTAAGACGGGGTTAGAACCGAATGCCAACGATCCAGCAGCTGATCCGCAAGCCGCGGCAGCCCAGAGTAACGCGGAGCAAGTCGCTGCATCTGCAGTCCTGTCCGCAGAAGCGCGGCGTCTGCACTCGCGTCTATACCACGACCCCGAAGAAGCCGAACTCGGCGATGCGCAAGGTCGCCAAGGTCCGTCTGACCAACGGTTTCGAGGTGATCAGCTACATCCCCGGCGAGAGCCACAACCTGCAGGAACATTCGGTCGTGCTGATCCGCGGCGGCCGCGTGAAGGACCTTCCGGGCGTGCGCTACCACATCCTGCGCGGCGTGCTTGACACCCAGGGTGTCAAGAACCGCAAGCAGCGCCGGTCGAAGTACGGCGCGAAGCGTCCGAAATAAGGAGTTAGGCAATGTCGCGTCGTCATAGCGCCGAGAAGCGCGAAGTCCTGCCGGACGCCAAGTTCGGCGACCGCGTTCTGACCAAGTTCATGAACAACCTGATGCACGACGGCAAGAAGTCGGTCGCGGAAGGGATCGTCTACGGCGCGATGGAGCGCGTGCAGCAGAAGCTGCGCCGCGAGCCGATCGAGGTGTTCCACGAAGCCCTCGACAATATCAAGCCGTCGGTCGAGGTCCGCTCGCGCCGCGTCGGCGGTGCCACCTACCAGGTGCCGGTCGAGGTTCGCCCGGAGCGCCGCGAGGCGCTGGCGATCCGCTGGCTGATCAAGGCGAGCCGCGCCCGCAACGAGCACACGATGGAAGAGCGCCTCGCCGGCGAGCTGCTCGACGCCGCCAACATGCGCGGCACCGCCGTGAAGAAGCGCGAAGACACCCACAAGATGGCCGATGCCAACAAGGCGTTCAGCCACTACCGCTGGTAACGGCGAAAGCAGGAAACACGACGATGGCCCGCGAATATCCTCTCGACCACTACCGCAACTTCGGGATCATGGCGCATATCGACGCCGGCAAGACCACGACGACCGAGCGGATTCTGTTCTACACCGGCAAGTCGCACAAGATGGGCGAGGTGCATGATGGCGCCGCGACCATGGACTGGATGGAGCAGGAGCAGGAGCGGGGCATCACCATCACCTCGGCGGCGACGACCACCTTCTGGGAACGGACCGAGGACGGCGTTTCGACCGACAGCCCGAAATACCGCTTCAACATCATCGACACCCCCGGCCACGTCGATTTCACCATCGAGGTCGAGCGTTCGCTCGCCGTGCTCGATGGCGCGGTCTGCGTGCTGGATGCGAACGCCGGTGTCGAGCCGCAGACCGAGACCGTCTGGCGCCAGGCCGACCGCTATGGCGTGCCGCGCATCGTCTTCGTCAACAAGATGGACAAGATCGGCGCCGATTTCTTCAATTGCGTCAAGATGATCAAGGACCGCACGGGTGCTGTCCCCTGTCCGGTGCAGCTGCCGATCGGTGCCGAGACCTTCCTCGAGGGTCACGTCGACCTGATCACGATGGAAGAATGGACCTGGAAGGGCGAGGATCTGGGCGCCAGCTGGACCCGCCAGCCGATCCGCGCCGAACTCGCCGATCAGGCCGCCGAGATGCGCGCCACGATGATCGAGCTCGCCGTCGATATGGACGACGCGGCGATGGAAGCCTATCTCGAAGGCGAGGAGCCGGGCGTCGAGGCGCTGCGCGAGCTGATCCGCAAGGGCACGCTGGCGATGAAGTTCGTGCCGGTGCTCTGCGGCTCCGCCTTCAAGAACAAGGGCGTCCAGCCGATGCTGAACGGCGTCATCGACTTCCTGCCGAGCCCGCTGGACGTGAAGGCCTACATGGGCTTCAAGCCGGGCGACGAGACGGAAACCCGTGACATCGCCCGCCACGCCGACGATGCCGAGCCGTTCTCGGGGCTGGCGTTCAAGATCATGAACGACCCGTTCGTCGGCTCGCTGACCTTCACCCGGATCTATTCCGGGCAGATCAAGAAGGGCGACCAGATCCTCAACTCCACCAAGGAGAAGCGGGAGCGCGTCGGCCGCATGATGATGATGCATGCGATCAATCGCGAGGAAATCGAAGAGGCCTTCGCCGGCGACATCATCGCGCTGGCGGGGCTGAAGGATACCACGACCGGCGACACGCTGTGCGATCCGGTGAAGTCGGTGGTCCTCGAGACGATGACTTTCCCCGAGCCGGTGATCGAGATCGCCGTCGAGCCGAAGACCAAGAACGACCAGGAAAAGATGGCCGCCGGCCTTGCCCGCCTGGCCGCCGAGGACCCGTCCTTCCGCGTGGAGACCGACCGCGAGAGCGGCCAGACCATCATGAAGGGCATGGGCGAGCTTCACCTCGACATCCTGGTCGATCGTCTGCGCCGCGAGTTCAAGGTCGAGGCCAATATCGGCGCGCCGCAGGTGGCCTATCGCGAGACGATCAGCCGCAAGGCCGAGATCGACTATACCCACAAGAAGCAGACCGGCGGTTCGGGCCAGTTCGCCCGCATCAAGCTCGTCATCGAGCCGACCGTGCCGGGCGAAGGCTATTCCTTCGAAAGCAAGGTCGTCGGTGGTTCGGTGCCCAAGGAATACATTCCGGGCGTCGAAAAGGGCATCCAGTCGGTGATGGACTCCGGCCCGCTCGCCGGCTTCCCGGTGATCGACTTCAAGGTGGCTCTGATCGACGGCGCCTTTCATGACGTGGACTCCAGCGTGCTCGCCTTCGAGATCGCCGCGCGCGCCGCGATGCGCGACGGACTCAAGAAGGCCGGTGCCAAGCTGCTGGAGCCGATCATGAAGGTCGAGGTCGTGACCCCGGAGGACTATACCGGCGGCATCATCGGCGACCTCACCAGCCGGCGCGGCCAGATCGGTGGTCAGGACAGCCGCGGCAATGCCATCGCCATCAACGCGACGGTGCCGCTGGCCAACATGTTCGGCTATATCAACACGCTGCGCTCGATGTCCTCGGGCCGGGCGGTCTTCACCATGCAGTTCAGCCACTACGAGGCTGTGCCGCAGAACATTTCGGACGAGATCCAGGCGAAGTTCGCCTGACGCGGGAAAACGCGGCGGCCGAGAGCCGCCAATGTGGAATGACAGGAGGCCATCATGGCGAAGGCGAAGTTTGAGCGGACGAAGCCGCATGTGAACATTG
>NZ_CALAGI010000037.1 GCF_937891315.1 uncultured Amaricoccus sp.
CCTGGACCTATGCCACTGCACCGCTCAAGGCCGTGGCCTGACAACACCGCTTACATTCCATCAGGGGAAAGGGTTGATGAAACTTCTCGTCACGGCGGCGCTCGCGGTTCTGACCGCGCCGGTCAAGGCGTAATTCGTCGGGCCTTCGGTGCGCGGACAGGAGGTCAGCGTCGCGGAAGCTCACAATATGCGCGCCGGACCCTATGTCACGCTGACCGGCGGGATCGTCGCCCATCAGCGCGACGACGACTTCACCTTTCGCGACGATACCGGCGACATCCGCGTGGCGGTCCAGTCCGGCATCTGGCAGGGGCGCGAGGTCACGCCTTCGACCCATGCACCAATCCCCGCCGAGATCGATCGCGGATTCAACGGCCGTTGTATCTGGGTGAAGTCCCTCGACATTCTGCCGTAGTCGCGGGGCGGCTTCCTCGCCGGGCTGTAAAAAAAGGCGCCGATCACATCGTGACGCATTCCGGTAGATAGGACATAGTTTCCCGCCGCTTTCGTCCGCGGATCGAGATACTTATCGCCCGATAAATGATTTGTGCTGGGTTTCTCGTCTTGATTCACCCGGCGCCTTGCAGAACATTTTTGTTCCGCATGGCGCCGGGGAACTTATGCGATAAATCCGCACAAGCCGTTGATTATGCCGGCATTCTATCGACCAAGAGATAAACGCCGGCCGAGCCTATGTCCTATCTACCGGAATGCGTCAGATCACATCGGCGCCCTGTCTCGTCTTCAGGTCGATCCTCAGGCTCCGGCGCTTCCGGTGACTTCGGCGTCTTCGACCTCGCCCGGCGACGGGTTGTCGAGCCCGCCCATGATCAGCGGCAACATGGCGGAGCGGGACAGCGCCAGATCCTCGGAGTGCGGCGCCGCCTTCCAGCTCAGCGTGTCGAAGGCGCCGCAATTCTCGCAGATCGGCACCCAGGCGGCATGCACGTGGTTGCACTTGTCGCAGATCCACTGCGGCCCGCGCGAGGCGTTGAGCGCCTTGGCGAGCCAGCCGCGCACCACGGCCTCGGGCGCGCCCTGGCCGCGCTCCACCGCCGCCATGATGGCGAGGCTGCGCGTGGTCGGATCGGTTTCCGCGAGGCCGCCGAGCGCCTTGCGCGCACCGGGGAAGTCTTCGCCGGCGAGCGCGAGTTCGGCTTCGAGCAGCTTGCTCTCGGGATCGTCCGGCCGCGTGGCGACCAGCGCGGCGAAGCGCGTGCGCCGGGTGGCGGGGCTCTCCTCGGGCTCGATGGCGGCGAAGGCGACGGCCAGGTCGGGATGCGGGTTCGTGGTCCAGGTCGTGGTGAGGATCTTCGTCGCCTTGCGCTTCGACCCCTTGTCGATCTGCGCGGCCGAGGCCAGCACGGCGGCTGGCACAAGGCCCGGTGCCAGCCGGTTCGCCTGCAGCGCCGCTTCGTTGCCGCGCGTCGTCTCGCCCCGTGCCAGCGCCGCCCGCGCGTCGGCCAGCGACAGCACCGCGTCGCGCCGGGTGCCGACATCGCGCGGCAGCAGGCGCGCCTGGGTCGAGGCGGTCAGCGTGCCGCGCGCGCCCGCCCAGTCCTCGCGCTGGGTCTGCAGGTCGAACAGCGTGCGCAGGATCGCCGGGTTCGAAGGTCGCAGGGCGAAGGCCTTCTTGGCGAGCTCCAGCGCGGTATAGGTGTCGCCCTCGTCGAGTTGCTGCTTCATCAGGCCCTGAACCGCGACGAAGCGGGTCCGGTCGTTGCCGAGCATCTCCTTGTAATATTGAGTCGCCCGGGTCCGGTCACCGTTCAGCTCCGCCGCCTGAGCGTTGACGAGGCCGGTGACGTCCGGCCGGTTCAGCAGCCGCTCGGCCTTGGCGGTCTTCTTCAGCGCGGTCTTCGGATCGCCCGAGGCGAGCGCGACCAGTCCGTCGGACAGCGCATCGATGCCCCGCCGCTCGCGGTTGCGGGCGAAATAGCGGCTGATCGCCGTCTCGTCGCCGAGCAGGAAGCGGGCGACGGCCACCAGAAGCCCGATGAGCTTCAGCACCAGGAAGGCGAGGCCGAGCAGCAGCATCAGCCCGATGACGAAGCCGATCGGCGAGAGATAGAATTCGCGGCCGCCGAAGGCGACCCGGACCTCGCCGGGCGTGTCCACGAGATAGAGCGCGCCGAACGCGAGCGCGGTGGCGATGCCGATGAAGATCAGAACCTTGATGACGGACCAGAGCATGCGCGCCTCGCTTTCAGTTCGTCGCCGGCATTTCGGCGTTCAGGGCTTCGAGGCCCGCTTCCGCGTCGGCGCGCAGCTTTACCGCGTTGAGCCAGCCGCTCATCGCCTCGGTCGCCTCGCTCGGCAGCTGCTCGGATTCGGTCAGCACGCCGGCGAGATCGTCGTGGCGCAGCTTCTCCTCCATCCGCGACAGCACCGCGTCGGTGCCCTGGCCGTCCTTGGGGGTCAGCGAGCGGGTGGCGATCTGCGCCTCGAAAAAAGCCTGGGCCCGGGCGACCACGCCGTCGCCGGCACTGGCGAGGATACTGGCCCGGATCGCCTGATGCGCGGAATCGGCGAAACCGTCGCGAAGCTCGGCGAGCGACTGGATGCCGCTGGTCGCGGCGGCGCTCAGCGTCTCGGGGATCTGGACCTCCGGGTCGGCGGCGATCCGGCCGAGCGGCTCGACGAAGGGCATGCCGGCGGCCATCGCCGCCTGAACCTGGGCGAAATCGGCCTTCACGGCGGCGGCGCTGACCGCAGTCGTCGCCTGCGCCTGGATCGTGTCGACCGTGGCCTGCGCCGTATCGATCTGCCGGCGCGCCTCGGCGCCCACCTCGTCGATCCGCGCGCCCAGGGCGGCGACGCGATCCGTCACCGAGCCCATCTCGGCCCGCAGCCCATCGAGCTCGGAGCGATAGAGGTCGATCCCGGCCGCCGTCGCGCCGCTCGCCACGGCGACGCCGCCGGTGATCTGCTCCTTCAAACCGCTGAGCTCGGCGATCTGGCCCTGAATCGCCGCGTCGGTCCGGTCGAGCCGCTGGCGGGTATCCGCCCCGTCGATCTGGCCGAGTTGCGTGCGCAACTCCGCGATCTGGCCTTCGATCTGGTTACCCGCGCTCGCAACCGCCGTGCCGATGCGCGCGTCGAGGCCCGATCCGCTCAACTCCGTCACTTCGGCCCGCACGTCGCCGATCTCGGTCTCCAACCGCGATTCCAGCGCGGCGATCCGGGCCTCGGCCTCCGAGGAGCCGGGCACCAGCCATTTCGCCACCGGCGCCGGCATCGAGGGCGCGATCTTCGGCCCGAGCCAGAGCGCCAGCCCGCCGCCGATCAGCAGGAACAGAAGCGCGGCCAGCGCGCGGCCCGCGAAGCTCGATCCGCGCTCGGTTTCGGCCGGCGGCTCCTCGCGGGTCACGGCCGGCTGGTTGGCCGCCGGCGCCTCGCGGGCCTCCTCCCACGCGTCATCCGGTTCCTGCTCCGACGGTGGCGGGCCGCCGCGCGCGATGGCATCGTTCACCGCTTCGACCAGTGCCACGTCTTCCGGCTCATCGACGAATTCAGGCGCGCCGTCGGGCTTCGCCCAGGATGCCCCTTCGAGGGGGGCGCCGGCTTCCGCCGCGGACGCGATCTCGGCCTCGCGGACGATTTCCGCCTCCGGCGTCTCGTCCGCCCCCGCCTCGGTCGGCGTCCAGGTCGGCTCGGCCTCGGGCGTGGCGGGATCGGGCGGGGCGGGAGCGTCGAGCGCCGGCCCTTCGAGCATCCGGTCGGTCACAACTTCCGGCGCGGTTTCGGGCGGGGGCGCCGCTGGTTCGGGCGCGGAGATGTCGGCTTCCGGTTCCACGATCTCGCCTTCCGGCGAATCGGATTTCTTTCGTGCCATCGGTTCAGTTCCCCACTTGGGCGTTCGCGCGCGCCCGGGCCCCTCGCGGACCCAATGCGGCGGATACTAGGCGAAGGATATTTGCGGAACAAGCCAAAGCCCGGACCCGCTCCACCTGTCACAAACCGCCGAGCGCGCCGATCATTCCGGCCCGTGTCGGCGCGGCGGCGATCACCCGGCGCGCCGGTTCGACGCCGATGAGCCCGGCGTCCGCCGCCCCGCTCAGGGCGACGCAGATCACCCGCCGCAGGTTCCATCCGCCCGCCACGAGTTGCCGGGCGAGCAGCGCGGCCGAGCGTGGCGAGAAAAGGCAGATCACGTCGATCTGTCCATCCGCGAGCATGGAGCGCACCTCCGCCGTCAGGGGACAGGGCAACTGGTCGTATATCTCGGCCGCCCGCGCCGGCACGCCCGCAAGGGCGAGCCGTCCGATCAGGTCGCCGGCGGCGTGACGACCGCGGACATGGATGAAATCGCCGCTGCCGGGCCGGTGCCGCGCGATGGCGAGCGCGGTCAGCGCCGGCACGTCGCCACCGGCGGATTCGGCCGAGAACCCCGCGCGCCGCGCCGCCTCCGCCGTCATTTCGCCAACGCAGAGCGCGGGCAGGCGGCGGTCCGCCGTCCGGGCGGCGAACTGCGCCACGCCGTTCGCCGAGGTGAAGAGCAGGCCCTGCGCCCCGTCGAGCGGGATCGCGCCTTCGGTTCGCGCGACCGCGAGGACGGGCGAGATCACGGTGGCGAAGCGGTCGGGCAGCGCGATCTCCAGCGCCTCGGCGAAGGCGTGCGACTGCTCGACCGGACGCGTCAGCAGCAGGCTCCGGCGTTCTGGCATCGGGTGGTCTGGCATCGGGCGGTCTGACATCGCGCGGCGCTCCGGTCGGCGACGGAGCGGACGCCGTTGCGCCGCCCCGCGGCCGGTGTTACCTGCGCCCCGGGACCAGCGCAATTCCGGCGCGGCTTTCGGGGCGCGGCATTCCGGCGTGGGCATTCCGGCGTGGTCGGCCCCAAGGGAGCGCGCCTTGCTGATACTGGGGCTTGAAAGCAGCTGCGACGATACAGGCGCCGCGGTGATTCGGGCCTGCCCGGGCACGCCGGTGGGCGAAATCCTTGCCTCGGTGGTCCGCGGCCAGGACGCGCTGCACGCGGCCTACGGCGGGGTGGTGCCGGAGATCGCGGCGCGCGCGCATGCCGAGCGGCTGGACGGCGTGACCGAGGCCGCGCTGGCGGAGGCGGGGGTCGGGCTCGGCGATCTCGGCGCGGTGGCGGTCGCCTCCGGGCCGGGCCTGATCGGCGGCGTGCTGTCGGGGGTGATGTTCGCCAAGGGGCTTTCGGCGGCGCGCGGCCTGCCGTTCTACGGCGTCAACCATCTCGCAGGCCACGCGCTGACGCCTCGGCTCGTCGCGCCCATCGCCTTTCCATATCTTGTGCTGCTGGTCTCGGGCGGTCATTGCCAGTTCCTGATCGCCGAGGGGCCGGACCTCTTCGTCCGGCTCGGCGGCACGATCGACGACGCGCCTGGCGAGGCGTTCGACAAGATCGCGAAGCTGCTCGGCCTTGGCCAGCCGGGTGGCCCCAGGGTCGAGGCCGAGGCGCGGGCGGGCGATCCGGCGCGCTTCGACCTGCCCCGGCCGCTGCTGGACCGCGAGGGCTGCGACCTCTCCTTCTCCGGGCTGAAGACGGCGGTCCGCCGCGCCCGCGACCGGCTCGCCGCCGGGCGCGGCGGGATCACCCGGGGGGAGCGGGCGGATCTCTGCGCCGGCTTCCAGGCGGCGGTGGCCGAAACGCTCGCGGAGAAGACGCGCCGCGCCTGCCGGGCCTTCCGCGCGCGGCATGACCTCGCCGCGCCGACGCTCGCCGTCGCGGGCGGGGTCGCGGCCAACGGAACCATCCGCGCGGCGCTCGCGGCGGTGGCCGAGGCGGAAGGTTTCGCCTGGCTCGCGCCGCCGCCCGCGCTCTGCACCGACAACGGCGCCATCGTCGCCTGGGCGGCGGCCGAGGCGATGGCGGTGCGCGGTCCCGACGCGCTCACCCTGGTCGCCCGGCCGCGCTGGCCGCTCGACGCGCGGGCCGCGCCGATGCTTGGCTCCGGGCGCAAGGGGGCCAAGGCGTGAGCGGGATCGCGATCCTCGGCGCCGGCGCCTTTGGCACCGCGCTCGCCGTCGTCCACGCGGCCGAGGGCCGGCGCGTGACGCTCTGGGGCCGGGACGCCGAGGCGATGCGCGTCATGGCCGAGACGCGGCGGAACCCGCGCCTG
The DNA here is from genome assembly GCF_937891315.1 of uncultured Amaricoccus sp. Classification (GTDB taxonomy): domain Bacteria; phylum Pseudomonadota; class Alphaproteobacteria; order Rhodobacterales; family Rhodobacteraceae; genus Amaricoccus. The sequence goes on from NZ_CALAGI010000037.1 coordinate 6,090, forward strand.
CCCGGCATCGACCTGCCCGAGGGGGTGGATTGCGTCGCCGGGCTCGACGCGCTGGCGGGCGCGCGGGCCTTGCTTCTCGCCGTGCCGGCCCAGCGGACCGAGGATTTCCTGCGCGCGCACGGTTCCGCGCTGCCCCCCGCGCCGCTGGTGCTCTGCGCCAAGGGGATCGACGCGCGCGGCCACCGGCTGCAGACCGAGATCGCCGCCGCCGCGCTGCCCGCGACGCCGCTCGCCGCGCTGACCGGCCCCGGCTTCGCCGACGAGATCGCCCGCGGCTTGCCAAGCGCGCTGACCCTCGCCTGCGCCGACCCCGCGCTCGGGCCGGCATTGCAGGAAACGCTGTCGGTCCGGCGCCTGCGGCTCTATCTCACCGACGACATGGTCGGGGCGCAACTCGGCGGCGCGCTGAAGAATGTCATCGCCATCGCCTGCGGCATGGTCGAGGGTGCGCGCCTCGGCCATTCCGCCCGCGCGGCGCTGATGACCCGCGGTTTCGCCGAGATGACCCGCCTCGCCGTGGCACTCGGCGCCCGGGCCGAGACGCTGGTCGGCCTCTGCGGGCTCGGCGACCTGTCGCTCACCTGCAATTCGGCGCAATCGCGCAACTTCGCGCTCGGCCAGGCGCTCGGCGCCGGCGCGGCCCGGCCCGGCGGCACGGTCGAGGGGGTTGCGACCGCCCGCGCCGCCTGCCAGCTTGGCGCGCGGCGGGGCGTCGAATTGCCGATCGCCGAGGCGGTGGCGAATGTGCTCGACGCAAGCTGGACGCTGCCGCAGGCGATGGACGCGCTGTTGTCACGCCCGCTGCGCGAGGAATGAGGGGAGGGGAACCTTGGCCTACTGGCTCTTCAAATCCGAGGCCGAGACCTGGAGCTGGGACGATCAGGTCGCCAGGGGCGACGCCGGGCAGGCATGGGACGGCGTGCGCAACTATCAGGCGCGCAACAACATGAAGGCGATGGCGGTCGGCGACCTCGGTTTCTTCTACCATTCGCAGGCCGAGAAGGCCGTGGTCGGCGTCGTCGAGGTCATCGCCCTCGCCCATCCCGATCCATCGACCGACGATTCGCGCTGGGAATGCGTCGATATAAAGGCCGTCGCGCCGCTCCCGAAGCCTGTCACCCTGGACGACTGCAAGGGCGAGCCGCGGCTCGCCGGCATGGTCCTCGTCAACAATTCCCGCCTCTCGGTCCAGCCGGTCAGCGCGGAGGAATGGCGCCTCGTCTGCGAAATGGGCGGTTACGCCGGCTGAGCCTGGGGGCGTCGGCTGGAGCGAAGTCCGATCCGGCAGAGCCGGCCTGGCCGCTCCAGAGTCATGATTTGACGCAATATCCTGACCACCGGACGATTCCGTCCGATTGGTCATTGCTCTAGGCTTGGGCGCGCTTGCGCATCCTGAGGAAGGTGAACATCCCGAACGGCGGATGGTCGCGGCAATCGATCACTTCCAGCGCCGGCGCGCCGAGCACCCGCTCCATCGCGAAGTCCGAATGCCAGCCCAGCTTGTCGGCGAAGGGCGCGAAGGCCTTCTCCAGCGCCGCGAGCCCGCCGCGGTCGCGGGCGAAGTGGTTGACGATCAGCACCTCGCCGCCCGGCTTGCAGACCCGCGCCATCTCGGCGACCACCCGCTCCGGTTCCGGCACGACGGAGACGAGATACATCGCGACGACGATGTCGAACCGGTCGTTCGGGAAGTCGAGGGCGCGCGCGTCCATCTCGCGCAGCGCCACCACCTGGCTCAGCCGGCCGCGCGTCACCTTGGCCCGCGCCTTGGCGAGCATCTCGGGCGAATAGTCGATCCCGGTCACCCGGAGGTGGCGGGCATAGGCGCGGAGCGAGAGGCCGGTGCCGACGCCGACCTCCAGCACCTCGCCGTGGCGGGCATTGATATGGGCCACGGCTCTCGCCCGCCCGATCCGGGTCACAGCGCCGAAGGTCCGGTCATAGACCGGCGCCCAGCGGCGATAGGACGCGCGAATGGCTTCCACTTCCAATTCTTGATTCTCCTTGGGTCAGCCGCGCCGACCGAGGCGCGTCACGATCGCCGAATGGATCAGGCTCGCGATATAGACCGCGACGGCGAGGATCATGGTCAGCCAGAAGCGGGTCAGCCCCAGTCCGACGATGATCGCGGTCCCGATCAGCAGCCAGCGCACCCGGTCGCGCGGAATGCGCAGGGCCTTCGGCGAGAAGGTCGGCAGCCGGCTCACCATCACGAGGCCGACGAGCCCGAGCCAGAGCGCCACGATCAGCGGATAGTCCGCCGCGTCGACCGGCCCCTCGATGGTCACGAAGGCCGGCAGCAGCGCCAGCATCGCCCCCGCCGGCGCCGGTACCCCGACGAAGCGCGGCACCGACCCGCTGGCCGGCGCGTCGCGGGTCACGTTGAACCGGGCGAGCCGCAGGCAGCAGCAGACGGTATAGACGAGCACCAGCACCCATCCGAGGTCGCGCGCGTCGGCCAGCGCCATCTGATAGATGAGAATGCCCGGTGCGACCCCGAAATCGACGAAATCGCAGAGCGAATCGAGCTCGGCCCCGAACGGGCTCGCACTGCCCAGCCGCCGCGCCAGCAGCCCGTCGAGCCCGTCGATCACCGCGGCGAACAGGATGAGCGCGGCCGAGATGGCGAAATGCCCCGAAAAGGCGAAGCGGATCGCGGTCAACCCGGCGCAGAGGCCGATGATGGTGACGAGGCTCGGCAGGAGCTGCGGCAGGAGCAGCGGCGCGCGGCGGTGGCGGAAACGCCGGCGCGCCATCAGATCGGCTCCGCCACGCGTGCCGGCTCGTCCGAGGCGAGATCGGCCAGCACCGTCTCGCCGGCCCGCGCGATCTGGCCGACCGCGACCAGCGGCGCCACCTCCGGCGGCAGATAGACGTCGAGCCGGGAGCCGAAGCGGATCATGCCGAAGCGCGCGCCGGTCCGAAGCTCCGCGCCCTCGGTCACGTCGCAGACGATGCGCCGCGCGACCAGCCCCGCGATCTGCGCCACGGCCAGCATCCGGCCGTCCGGCAGCCGGATCGCCAGCGCGTTGCGCTCGTTGTCGGCGCTCGCCTTGTCGAGCGAGGCGTTGAAGAACTTTCCCGGCCGATAGGCGACCCGGGTCACCACGCCGCCGATCGGCGCGCGGTTCACGTGGCAGTCAAAGACGCTCATGAAGACGCTGATCCGGGTCAGGGGCGCGGGCCCGAGCCCCAGTTCCTCGGGTGGCGCGGCCGGCACGATCATCGACACCACGCCGTCCGCCGGACTGACGATCAGTCCGGTCCGCGTCGGCACCGCGCGCACGGGATCCCGGAAAAAATAGTAGCACCAGACGGTCAGCCCGACTCCGATCCAGCCGAGCGGCTCGGCAATGAAGAACAGGATCAGCGTGACCGCGGCGAAGATCGCGATGAAGCGATGGCCTTCCCGATGCACGGGCTTCACCACGGTCGAGAGCATGTTCACCGCGGCGGCTCCCGGGCTGTTTCTGGGTCGCGCAGTCGGACGCGGCGGCGCAAGTCGCGGCCCGTATAGGCGATGAGGCGCCGCGGGATCAATCCTCGAGGCGTCGGGCTTCGTCGGTCAGCATCACCGGAATGCCGCCATGAATTGGAAAGGCGAGATGTGCCCCGCGCGAGATCAGCTCCTGCCGCTCGGCGTCATAGATCAGCGGGCCGCGCGTCACCGGGCAGACCAGATATTCCAGCAGGCCGCGCGCCACCCGCGGCGCGTGCTCCGCCCGGTCCTCGTCCTCCGCCGCGGTCGGCGGCTGGCCGCGCGTCATCCCGTCGGTCACTGGATCGCTCCCTCGTCCCCGCCGCCGCGCAGCGCGAACTCCATCAGCGTCACCAGAGTCTCGCGGCGGTTGGCGAGCGTCGGCGCCTCGAGCAGCGCCTGCTTTTCCTCCGGATCGAAGGGGCAGAGGATCGAGAGGGAATTGACCAGCAATTCCGGTTCGGCTTCCTTCAGGCTGTCCCAGTCCGAGCTCAGCTGCGCGGTGTCGAAAAACTTCGCCAGCAGGCGAAGGAAGCTCGGGCGGTCGAAGGCCTCGTCGGCCTCCGCCCGGCCGAGATCCCGCTCGAAACAGTCCCAGGTCGCATCCGCCCGCGCATAGGGCGCGAATCCTTCGCGCAGCGCGCCGAGCCGGAAGCGGCAGACGCCGTGCAGGGTGATGAGATAGCGCCCATCCTCCGTCTCCTGCAGCGCGGTGACTCGCCCGGCGCAGCCGATCTGATGCAGGCGGCCCGGCGATTTCGCCTCGCCCGCCCGGCCCTCGGGCATCGCCAGCGGCTGGATCATCCCGATCAGCCGGTGCGTCGTCTTGAGCGCGTCGTCGAGCATGGCGAGATAGCGCGGCTCGAAGATATTGAGCGGCAGGCGCGAGCGCGGCAGCAGGAGCGCGCCCGGCAGCGGAAAGATCGGAATATTCTCGGGCAGGTCGGCCAGGCTGTATTTCTTGGCCATCGGTTCCTCCGGGCCGCGGTCGCGTCCCGTCAGGCGAAGATCATCGAGCTCAGCCGCCGCCGGCCCTTCTGCGCCAGCTCGCTTTTCGGGCCGAGGCTGTCGAAGAGCTTGAAGAGCTGGGTCTTGGCCGCGCTCTCGTTCCAGTCGCGATCGCGGCGGAAGAGCTCGATGAGCGTGTCGATGGCGCCGGCGGTGTCCCCCTTGGCGACCAGCGCCATGGCGAGATCGAAGCGGGCCGCGTGGTCGTCCGGGTCGCGCTCGAGCTTCGCCGCGAACTCGCCCGCCTCGCCGGCGTCCGCGCTCGCCTCGGCCAGTTCAACCTGGGCGCGGGCGGCGAGGATCGCGGCGTCGTTTTCCTTGCCCTTCGGCGCGAGGCCGAGGATCGCCTTCGCCTGCTCGGTCTCGCCCAGGGCGAGATGCGCCCGCGCGAGCCCGGAGATCGCGGCGGTATTGCCCTCGTCCTCGCCGAGGATCGCGGCGAAGGTCTGGGCGGCGTCCGAGGCGGCGCCTTCCCCGAGCATCTGCTCGGCCATGGCCAGCGCCTCCTCGAGTCCGGCGTTGCCGCCGCTCATTTCGACCAGCCGGTCGACGAAGGCCTTGATCTGGCTGGCCGACTGCGCGCCGACGAAGCCGTCGACGGGCTGGCCGCTGAAGAAGCCGAACACCGTCGGGATCGACTGCACCCGCATCTGGCCCGCGATCATCTGGTTCTTGTCGACGTCGAGCCGCACCAGCCGGACCTTGCCCTTGGCCTCGGTCACCGTCTTTTCCAGCAGCGGCCCCAGCGTCTTGCACGGCCCGCACCAGGTCGCGGTGAAATAGGCGATGACCGGAACCTCGGCGGAGGCTTCGATCACGTCCGCCATGAAAGTCGCCTCGGAGCCTTCCTTGATCGGGCTCTGGGCGGGCTGGGTGGTGGCGGTGAGATCCATGTCGAGCATCCTTGGCGTCGAGCATTCCGGAGGCCGGCGCATCCTCCGCGCCGGCCGGTTGCCGCTTTAGGTGGGTGAGCCGACCGCGTGCGTCAAGCGAAATCCCGCCCCTTTTCGCGGGCCCGAGCCGCCGAAGCGCCCCGAAACGCCGCCGTCCCGACCAGAACCCCGCCGGCCCAACCCGGCGATCCCGTATCGCTGCGCGCCCGTATTCATTCAGGTTTGCTAACCTGGAGAGCAGTCGTTTCGCGCCAACGGGCGCGAAACAAACCAAAAGAGACTTGCGCGCACCGCGCGCTCCGGCTGGCCGCAACGGCGGCCAGCGCCCGAAAGGCGCTTCCCTAGCACGCCGCCAGCAATTCCTCGAACCGCGCGAGGAACGCCCGCTTCACCTCCGCCGGGGCGCGCAGGGGCAGGGGCCGGCCGGCGAGCCCCGCGCCCCGGGCGTCGCCGAAGAAACGGTCGGCCTCCGCTTCGGTGAAGCCGGCGAGCTGGGTCGCCTCCAGCCAGGCGGAAACCCGATCGGCCCGCTTGATCGCGGCCTTCACGCCGCGTGGCAGAGCCGCCGGCAGGCCGAAGCGCACATGGACCGCGACCGCGAGACGCGCGTCGAGCGCGGCGTAGTCCGGCCCGACCGCGGCCTTCACCGGCGAGATCATGTCGCCGATCACATATTCCGGCGCGTCGTGCAGCAGGGCGGCGAGCTGCCAGCGCGGCTCGGGATCGCGTACGGTCAGGCGGTACAATTCCTCGACCAGCAGCGAATGCTCCGCCACCGAATAGGCGTGCTCGCCCCGGGTCTGGCCGTTCCAGCGCGCGACGAAGGCGAGCCCGTGGGCGATATCCTCGATCTCGATATCGAGCGGCGAGGGGTCGAGCAGGTCGAGCCTGCGCCCCGACAACATGCGCTGCCATGCCCGCGGCATTGGTCCTCCGGTCGGTCCCCTCGCGCCCTTGCTAGCCGCCGCCCCGCCGGTTGTCGAGCACGGTCATGTCGCTCTCGAACCGGCCGAGATAGGCCGCCATCTTGCCGCTGGCGAGCAGGTGCTTCACCAGCATCCGCCGCTGGAAGGTCAGGTTCAGATGCGGGGGCGTGCCGTCCGGTCCGATCGGCGCGTCGGGGAAATGCGTGGCGAAGAAGGCCCGATAGGCGGCGCGAAAGCGGGGCGGCAGCTCGCCGCCATCATGGCGCCAGGGCTTCTTCGGGCCGATGAAATGCACCACATGCGCGCCCTCCATCGCCTCGGTCAGGCGCGAGGCCCAGGTATATTGCCAGTTCCAGACCGGGCTCAGCTCCGCCCAGTCGCCGCGCAGCACCGCGTTCACGAGGTCCTGATCGAGGCCGATCCGTTCCGGCGGATGCTCCGCCGCGAAGGCGAGGCAGCGTTCCAGCACCCGCGCCGCGCCGAAGGCGGCGGTGTCGATCAGCAGGACGCCGCTGTTGAAATAGGGCACGGACGCCGGCAAGCCGAGGCGTCGAAAGGAGTCCGGTCGCCGTCCCGGCGTGCGCCATTGGCTGTTGTCGCGAACCGCCGCGACCGCCGCGCCGCCCAGATCGAGATCGAGCAGGCGCGAGAAGTCGCCGCCCTGGATGAAGACGTCGGCGTCGAGATAGAGCAGCCTTCGGTAGACGCCGGCGAAGGCCGCCGGCAACGCCAGCCGCAGGTAGGAGGCTTCGGTGCGCCGGGCGTCGAGCTTCATGGCGCGGAAAACCCCGCCGGTGTCGATCCGGCAATGGCGGACGCCGGTTCCGGCGAGGCTCGGGACGGGGACCGACGGTTCCATCGAGCAGAGGCAGATGTCGAAATCGCGCCCCGGCGCCAACCGATCGATCTGCGCCGCGGCGAACAGCGCGAAGGGCGCGTAGTTGCCGTCGCAGGCGAAGACGATGGCCTTGTCCGAGGCCGCCGGACGGTCGCAGCCGGCGGCGATCACGAGACGGCCCCGGTGGCGACTTTCGCCTTCGGCGGTTGTCTCGGCGCGGTCGGGCTGCTAGATGGCGGACAAATATTAATGGGCGCCCTCGTTTCCGGAGTGTTTCGCATGAGCAAGGACTATGCCGTCAAGGACCTTGAGAAGGACTATATCGTAAAGGATATCGCCCTTGCCGAATTCGGCCGCAAGGAGCTCGATATCGCCGAGACGGAGATGCCCGGCCTGATGGCGCTCAGGGCGGAGTTCGGCGACGCCCAGCCGCTCAAGGGCGCGCGGATCGCCGGCAGCCTGCACATGACGATCCAGACGGCCGTGCTGATCGAGACGCTCGCCTATCTCGGGGCGGATATCCGCTGGGCCTCCTGCAACATCTATTCGACCCAGGATCACGCGGCGGCGGCGATCGCGGCGCGGGGCATTCCGGTCTTTGCCATCAAGGGCGAGACGCTGGAAGAATACTGGACCTATACCGACCGGATCTTCGACTTCCCCGAGGGGGTCAACATGATCCTCGACGACGGCGGCGACGCGACAATGTATATCCTGACCGGCGCGCGGGTCGAGGAAGGCGAAACCGGCCTGATCGAGAATCCGCAGTCCGAGGAAGAGATCTATTTCTTCGCCCAGATCAAGAAGCGCGCCGCCGCCAATCCCGGCTGGTTCGTCAAGCAGCGTCACGCGATCCGCGGCGTCTCGGAGGAAACCACCACCGGCGTGCATCGGCTCTACCAGCTGATGGAGAAGGGCCGCCTGCCGTTCCCGGCGATCAACGTCAACGACAGCGTGACCAAGTCGAAATTCGACAACAAGTACGGCTGCAAGGAAAGCCTCGTCGATGGTATCCGGCGGGCGACCGACACGATGATGGCGGGCAAGACCGCCGTGGTGCTCGGCTATGGCGACGTCGGCAAGGGCTCGGCGGCCTCACTGCGCGGCGCGGGTGCCCGCGTCACGGTCACCGAGATCGACCCGATCTGCGCGCTGCAGGCGGCGATGGACGGGTTCGAAGTGGTGACGCTGGAAGACGTCGTTGCCAAGGCCGATATATTCGTCACCACCACCGGCAACAAGGACGTGATCCGGCTCGAGCATATGCGCGAGATGAAGGACATGGCGATTGTCGGTAATATTGGCCATTTCGACAATGAAATTCAGGTCGCGGCCCTGAAGAACATGAAATGGACCAATATCAAGGATCAGGTCGACATGATCCATTTCCCGGACGGGAAGCGGATCATCCTGCTGAGCCAGGGGCGGCTGCTGAACCTCGGCAATGCCACCGGGCATCCGTCCTTCGTCATGTCGGCCAGCTTCACCAACCAGACGCTGGCGCAGATCGAGCTCTGGACCAAGAGCGACCAATACGAGAACAAGGTCTATGTCCTGCCGAAGCATCTGGACGAGAAGGTGGCGCGGCTGCATCTGGCCAAGATCGGCGTGAAGCTGACCGAGCTCTTGCCCGAACAGGCCGACTATATCGGGGTCGAGGTCGAGGGTCCCTTCAAGCCCGAGCATTACCGTTACTGAATCCTGCGCGTCGGAGGCCGGGCAACCGGCCTCCAACCCGCTGGATTCGCACTAAATTTTCAAGATCGCTTGCTTGACGACAGATGGGTTTCCGGCAATAGTCGGACCCATCGATGGCCGCGGCAGAAACGCCCCCAGATACCATCGTCACTCCACCAAAATCGCAGAGGTTGCGCCTTGGGACCATTTCCCCGGGGCCGCGCGCGGGTCGGTGAGGTTTTCAGGCTTATTGGCAGGTGCGGGATCCGACGGGTGTGGGGTCTGGTCCGGAACCCCCTGCCCATCGGCCGGGAGACCTCCGGATTGGGGTCCAGACCGGCGCGCCAACGGTCGGGAGAGCCCTTTGAGGGGAGGGCTCTCCCGATTTCGTTTTTCAGGGGTCAAGAGCCTGGGATTGCGCGGTTTTTTTGATATGCAACGTATGCACGGAGCGTATGCATAGCGTATGCATGTTTTTGCCGTATCGGGGCGGCGGAGCGGGGGCTGTCGCCCGGTTCACGGGCGCCCTATACCAACGGCCGTTTGTCTTGACCTTCCGACCGAAGCGTGCGGATGGCACGCGAGGCACAGGCGCGGGAAAGCGGACGCATTGCGTCCGCCGCGCCGATCGCTGGAGGGCCGGAGGCCCGGAGGCGATGGGGGGCCAAGATTTCCCCATCGCTCACAGTACGGACGGGGGCGCCCCTGGGTGGCCGCGCTTCGCGGACACCCCCCG
>NZ_CALAGI010000038.1 GCF_937891315.1 uncultured Amaricoccus sp.
GACGCTCGCGGCGCATCTCGGCCTCCCGCCGGGCCGGCACGGAAGAAGTTTTCTGTGACGGTCTGGCGGCGCCAGCCCAAGGTCGAGCTGCATCTGCATCTGGAAGGCGCCGCGCCGCCCGATTTCATCCGCGCGCTCGCGGCGGAGCAGGGTACGGACCTCGTGGGCGTCTTCGACGAGGCCGGCGCCTATGCCTGGACCGACTTCGCGGATTTCCTGAAGGTCTACGAAGCGGCCAGCTCCGTGCTCCGCGCCGCCGACGACTATCGCCGGCTGGTGGAGGCGGTGCTGGCGAAATCCGCCGCCGATGGGGTGATCTATACCGAAATCTTCCTCGCCCCCGACTTGCGCCGGGACGACGACACGGCCGCCTGGCGCGACCATCTCGCGGCGATGACCGAGGGAGCGCGGAACGCCCGGGCCGCGCATGGGATCGAGGCACGGTTCATCCCGATCGCCATCCGCCATCTCGGCCCCGAACGCGCCGAGGCCACCGCGCGCCTGACGGCGGAGACCGCCGGTGGCCTCGTCACCGGCTTCGGCATGGCGGGCGAGGAGGGGTTCGGAGAGCCGGCCGACTATGCCCGCGCCTTCGCCATCGCGGCGGAAGCCGGACTCGGCCTCACCGTCCATGCCGGCGAGCTTCTGGGTGCCGAGAGCGTGCGCGCCGCGCTCGACGCGCTGCCGGTCAGCCGGATCGGCCACGGCGTCCGGGCGATCGAGGATCCCGATCTCGTGCGCCGCCTCGCCGCCGAGGGGATCGTCCTGGAGGTGAACCCGGGCTCCAATCTCGCGCTCGGCCTCTTTCCGAGCTGGCGCGATCATCCGATCGAGCCGTTGCGCGCCGCGGGGGTGGCCGTGACCATCTCCACCGACGATCCGCCCTATTTCCACACCGACCTTCCGCGCGAATACGCCGCGCTGGCCTGGACCTTCGACTGGACGGCGGCGGATTTCGACGGCATGAACCGGGCGGCGGCCGCCGCCGCCTTCTGTGACGAGGCCACCCGCGCGGCGATCCTCGCGCGCCTGACCGGAGAGACCCCGTGACCGCACCGGCTTTCGAGCATCTGACCGTCGTCGACCACCCGCTGATCCAGCACAAGCTGACGCTGATGCGCGAGTCCGACACCTCGACCGCGAGCTTTCGCCAGTTGTTGCGCGAAATCTCGCTGCTGCTCGCCTACGAGGTCACGCGCGACCTGCCGATGACGACGAAATCGATCGAGACGCCACTGACCGAAATGGACGCGCCGGTGCTGAAGGGCAAGAAGCTGGCGCTGATCTCGATCCTGCGCGCCGGCAACGGCTTGCTCGACGGCGTGCTGGAGCTCATCCCCTCGGCCCGCGTCGGCTATATCGGCCTCTATCGCGACGAGGCGACCCTGCTGCCGGTACAATATTATTCCAAGGTGCCGGCCGATCTCCAGGCGCGGGTGACGATCGTGCTCGATCCGATGCTCGCCACGGGCAATTCCTCCGCCGCCGCCGTGACCCTGCTGAAGGAACAGGGGGCGACCGACATCCGCTTTCTCTGCCTGCTCGCCGCGCCGGAGGGTGTCGCGCGCATGGCGAGCGCCCATCCGGACGTGCGCGTCATCACCGCCGCGCTCGACGAGCGGCTGAACGACAAGGGCTATATCGTCCCCGGTCTCGGCGACGCCGGCGACCGCATGTTCGGCACGAAATAGGCGCCCGGTCCGTAGGGCGGACAGATCTGTCCGCCAGGCCTCGATGCCCGCGGTTCGTCATGGGCGACCAGCATCGCATCGGCCCGCCTCGGCGGCTGCGCGAGCTTGCCGAACAGCCGCGCCCGATCCCCCGGAGGTCGATCATCCCGGCCGGAGCGGCGGCGAGCAGCACGACCACGACGGAGAATCAGGCCGGATCGATTCTCGCGCTGGCTCGGGGACATTGGCCGCAACCACGCCGCCATTCTCAGCCAGCGCTTTCCCCTGGGCCGGGCCGAGCGGAATCCCGCCGGCGGCGAGGATGCCGGCCGCCGCGGATGGGCGTCTCGCCGCGGCCGGTGCTGATGACCCTCGCGGCCGCGTTCCTCACGCCGGTCGCGACTCCGACCAACCTGATGGTGATGGAGCCGGGCGGCTACCGGTTCGGCGACTACTGGAAGTTCGGCCCGCCGATGATGATCTGGTTCTTCGTGATCGCCGTCTTCGCCGTGCCGCTGATCTGGCCCTTCTGACCCGACCCTCCCGACTTGCCATTGCGGCCCCGCGGAGGGGGGCTATGCTGGGGCGAAATGCCAAGGGGATCCCAATGTCCGGTACCATCGTCGCGTCCGATCTCGACACCGTTCTCGCGGAGGTCGACGCCGGTCTCGAGGCCGCGCTCGCACGGTTGTTCGTCACGTTGCGGCTGAAGTCGATTTCGACCGATCCGGCCTACGCCGCCGAGACGCGCGCCTGCGCCGAATGGCACGCCGCGGATCTGCGGGAGATCGGTTTCGAGGCCGCCGTCCGCGATACCGCCGGCCATCCGATGGTGGTCGGCCACCACCGGACGGGGGACGGGCCGTCCGTGCTGTTCTACGGCCATTACGACGTGCAGCCGGTTGATCCGCTGGAGCTCTGGCATTCCGACCCGTTCGAACCGGCGATCGTCACCCGCCCCGACGGATCGAAGATGCTGGTCGGCCGCGGCACCGCCGACGACAAGGGCCAGCTGATGACCTTCGTCGAGGCCTGCCGCGCGTGGAAGAAGGTGACGGGCGCGCTGCCGCTGCCGGTGACGATCCTGCTGGAGGGCGAGGAGGAATCCGGCGGCGCCAACCTGCCGCCGTTCCTCGATGCCAATCTCGACGAGCTCCGCGCCGACATCGCGCTGATCTGCGACACCGGCATGTGGGACAGGGAAACCCCGGCGATCACCACCAGCTTGCGCGGCCTCTGCGGCGAGGAGATCGTGATCCGCGCCGCCAGCCGTGACCTGCATTCCGGCTTCTACGGCTCGGCCGCCGCCAATCCGAACCATGTGCTCGCGCGGATCCTCGCCGATCTGCACGACGACGCGGGCCGTGTCACGCTCGCCGGCTTCTACGACGGGGTGCCGGAACTCCCCGCAACCTTGCGCGACAGCTGGGCCAGGCTCGATTTCGATCCGGCCGCCTTCCTCGGCGAAATCGGCCTCTCGGTGCCGGCGGGCGAGACGGGGCGCTCGGTGCTGGAAATGACCTGGTCGCGGCCGACGGCCGAGGTGAACGGCATGGGCGGCGGCTATCAGGGCGCCGGCTTCAAGACGGTGATCCCGGCCGAGGCGCATGCCAAGGTGTCGTTCCGTCTCGTCTTCGACCAGGATCCGCGCAAGGTGCGCGCCGCCTTCCGCGCCCATGTCCGCGATCGCCTGCCCGCCGACTGCGAGGTGGAGTTCCATGAGCACGGCTCCGGCACCGCCGTCGCCTTCGACACTTCGGGGCCGGTGTTCCAGACGACGCAGGCCGCGCTCACGGCCGAATGGGGCAAGGAGGCCGCGTTCATCGGCGGCGGCGGCTCGATCCCGGTGACGACGCTGATCAAGAACAAGCTCGGCGTCGAGGTCGTCATGGTCGGCTTCGGCCTCAATGACGATGCGATCCACAGCCCGAACGAGAAATACGAGCTGGAAAGCTTCCGCAAGGGCATCCGCTCCTGGGTCCGCATCCTGGCGGCGCTCGGGTCATGAGCGGCCGGATCCGGGTCGGGGTCGGCGGCTGGACCTTCGAGCCCTGGCGCGGCGCCTTCTATCCCGAGGGTCTCGCCCAGAAGCGCGAGCTGGAATATGCCAGCCGCGCGGTCACCACGATCGAGATCAACGGCACCTATTACGGTTCGCAGAAGCCGGAAAGCTTCCGCAAATGGCACGACGAGACGCCGGACGATTTCCTGTTCTCGCTGAAGGCGCCGCGCTTCGCGACCAACCGCAAGGTGCTGGCCGAAGCCGGTGAGTCGATCGCGCGCTTCTTCGCCAGCGGGGTGCTGGAACTCGGCGACAAGCTCGGGCCGGTGAACTGGCAGTTCATGGCCACCAAGAAATTCGATCCCGAGGATTTCGAGGCGTTCCTGAAACTGCTGCCGAAATCCGTCGAGGGGCGGGCGATCCGGCACGTGGTCGAGGTCCGCCATCCGAGCTTTGCCGTGCCGGACTTCGTCGACCTCATCCGCGGCCATGGCGTGGCGGCGGTGGTGGCGGGCGATGCCGATTTTCCGGTGATCGCCGATCCGACCGCGCCCTTCGTCTATGCCCGGATCATGGGGACGCGGGCGGAGGAAGCCGCGGGCTATGCGCCGTCCGATCTCGACGCCTGGGCCGCTCGCGCCAGGGCCTGGGCCGACGGCGGGGCCGCCGAGGGGTTCGCGCCGCTGAGCGGCGGCGCCGACGGCGTGGCGCGCGAGGTCCTGCTTTATGTGATCAGCGGTGCGAAGGAGCGAAACCCGGCCGCCGCCATGGCCCTGCTCGAACGGCTGGGTTGATACCAAATCCGTTTGATTGCTTCGCCCATGCCCGCGCCTTGCACCGCCCGGACCTCGTATGGCCGCCCAAGGCGGCGCCCTTGTCGATGTCCCTGACGCTGGCCGACAACGCCGGGGCGATGCGCGACGTCCGAGCTTCCACCGCGCGATTTCGAGGTTACGCGAAATCGTGACGGGCGTGCCCTGCCGGGGCTCGCCCGTCTTCAACGGTCAAGCCGGGCACACCCGCCCCGATTCAACCCTTCCGGGGAAATCGTCACCCCTCGCGCCCTGCGCAGGCTTGCTCCGGGCGCGCGGACCGCGGGCGCGCCACTGGCGCCCCCGAAGAGCGGTCCGCGGAGATATCTCGATCCGAACCAATCACGGACGGGCCGAGCCGCGCGTCAGAAGCGCGCGGTCAGCATCGCGGTGATCACGCGCTCGTCGCCGGCGATGCAGCCGCCGCCGGCGTAGCAGGTGGCGTAATAGCTCTTGTCGAACAGGTTGGTCGCGTTGATCGAACCTTCGAGCCGGCCGCGGGCATAGCGGATCGCCGCGTCGGCCAGGGTGTAGGACGGCACCGTGATCAGGTTTGAATCGTCGCCGAAGGTCTGGCCGACGTAGCGCAGGCCGGCGCCGAAGCTGAGGCCCTCGAACCGTCCCTCGGGCATGGCGTAGTTGGCCCAGACCGAAGCCTGATGCTCGGGCACGAGGCTCGGGCGGTTGCCGACGTAGCCGTCGTTGTTCGCGGTGATCTCGGCGTCGATATAGGTATAGGTCGCGACTCCGGAAAGACCGTCGCCGAGGTCGAAATTGCCTTCCAGTTCCAGCCCGCGGTGCCGGACCTCGCCGGTCTGCACGGAAAAGTTCGGATTTTCGGGATCGGTGGTCAGCACGTTGGAATTGGTGATGTTGAAGAGCGCGGCGGTGAAGAAGCCGTCGAAGTTCGACGGGCGGAATTTCAGGCCGATCTCCATCTGTTCGGATTCGCTCGGCTGGTAGAGATCGCCCTCGGCATTGGTGCCGATGTTGGTGACAAATCCGGTGGAATAGCCGGCATAGGGGGTGAGGCCGTTGTCGAGCGCGTAGTTCACCCCGAGGTTCCAGATGAAGGGGTTGTCGCGCTGGGAGGTGTTCACGCCACTCAGCCGGTCTTCGTTTCGGTTGTCGATGAAGGCCTGGCGCAGGCCGAGGGTCACATGCGTGCGCGCGCCGATCTGGCTCTGGTTCTGGAGATAGAGGCCGGCCTGCTCGATCGTCTGCTTGCCGTCCTGGAAGGGGGGCGGGTCGGCGATGACGAGATCATCGTAGTTCGGGTCGGCGAGCGGCATCTGAAGGTTCGGATTGTTCCCGCTGTCCGGCAGGCCGTCGTCATATCCCATGTCACCGTCGACGGTGGAAAGGTTGTAGTCGGCGCCGAGCAGCAGCGTGTTCTGGCTGGCGCCGAGCTCGAATTCATACTGGGCCTGATTGTCGGCGGCGAAGACCTCCGCCGTCTCGTTCACGGTGAAGGCGGACATCGCCATGGTCGTGGCATCGACCATTCCGGCGAAGTAGAGATCGCGATAGTCGGTCTTCTGACGGGAATAGCGGACGTTCTGGCGGATGGTCCAGTTTTCGTCGATCTCGTGCGAGAAGAGATAGCCGGCCTGCGCGATGTTGGCGTGATAGCGCGACCATGGCGGCATGGTGTTGTCGAACCAGGCCGGCGGCGGCGTCACATCGTCGGGAAAATCCATGCCGGCGACCGGAAAGTTGAAGGCGGGCGACATCTCGTCGTTCTGGATATTGGCGAGGATGGTCAGCGAGGTCGCGTCGTCCGGCTGCCAGGTCAGCGCGGGGGCGATATAGACCCGGTCGTTCGGCGAATTCTCGAGCTGGCCGTTTCCGTCGCGGAAGAGGCCGGTCAGGCGATAGGCGAGGGTTCCGCCGTCGCCGAGCGGGCCGGTCAGGTCGAACTTCGCCTCGAGCGTGTCGAAGGAGCCGTAGCTGATCGCCGCTTCGCGGAAGGTTTCGAATTGCGGCCGCTTGGTGACGATATTGACGAGGCCGCCCGGATTGTTCTCGCCATAGAGCGTGCCGGCCGGGCCGCGCAGCACCTCGACGCGCTGGGCGCCGTAGGGCTCGATCCGGAAGCCGGAGAAGCCGATGACCTTCTGCGCCAGCCCGTCGCGATAGATGCCGTAGGGGCCGACATCGAAGCCGCGGATCAGGAAGCTGTCGAACCGTTCGTCCGTGCCCCAGATCGAGGGCGTGACGCCGGCGGTGTATCCGAGGGCGTTCTCCAGTTCCTCTACGTCGCGATCGACCATCTCCTGCTCGGTGACGACCGAGACCGATTGCGGGATGAGATCGATCGGCGTGTCGGTCTTCGAGCCGGTGGTCGTGTTTCCGGCGACATAGCCGATGTCCGGTCCGACGTCGCTCGATCCGATCGCCTCGACCTCGATCGTCGGCAACTGGATCGCGGTTGTCCCGTCCTGCGCCATCGCCGCCGACGGCAGGAGAATGATCGCCGCCGCCCGGCCCATCTGCTCGATCGCACCCATTGCATGCCCTTCACGTTTTCGTCATTTCGAATCCTGACTAAACTGGTCACATATTATGGTCAACCCGGACAGGCACGCGCCGCGCGGCGACCGGCGGCTTGATTCCCCGTGGCGGGAGGGCTAGGCACCGGCGTCGGGTTCCGGGACGCGCGCGGGCAATGGATCATTTTCTCTACAGGGACGGCGTGCTGCGCGCCGAGGACGTACCGCTGCCCGAGATCGCCTCGGCGGTGGGGACGCCGGTCTATGTCTATTCCGCGGCGACGCTGACCCGGCATTTCCGGGTGTTCGAGGAGGCGCTGGCCGGGCTCGATCATCTGATCTGCTATGCGATGAAGGCCAATTCCAACCTGGCGGTGCTGAGGCTGCTGGGCCGGCTCGGGGCGGGGATGGACGTCGTCTCGGGCGGCGAGTATCTGCGCGCGCGCGCCGCCGGCGTGCCGGGCGAGCGGATCGTGTTTTCCGGCGTCGGCAAGACGCGGGACGAGATGCGGCTGGCGCTCGGGCAGGGCATCCGCCAGTTCAATGTCGAGAGCGAGCCGGAACTTTTCGCGCTCGACGCGGTGGCGCGCGAGATGGGTCTCAGGGCGCCGATCGCGATCCGGGTCAATCCGGACGTCGATGCGAAGACGCATGCCAAGATCGCCACCGGCAAGTCGGAGAACAAGTTCGGCATCCCGATCGCCCGCGCCCGCGCCGTCTATGCCGAGGCCGCGGCGCTCGCCGGGATCGCGGTGGTGGGGATCGATGTGCATATCGGCAGCCAGCTGGTCGATCTCGCGCCCTACGAGGCCGCCTTTGCCAAGGTCGCCGCGCTGACCGCCGAACTGCGCGCGGATGGGCACGATATCCGGCGGCTCGATCTCGGCGGCGGGCTCGGCATTCCCTACCGGCGCGACAATCAGGCGCCGCCGCTGCCCTTCGACTATGGCGCGGTGATCCGTCGGACGCTTGGGCATCTCGGCTGCGAGATCGAGATCGAGCCGGGACGGCTGATCGCCGGCAACGCCGGCGTGCTGCTGTCGCGGGTCATCTGGCGCAAGCGCGGCGAGGGGCGGGATTTCCTGATCCTCGACGCGGCGATGAACGACCTCGTCCGTCCGGCGATGTACGACGCCTGGCACGATATCGTGCCGGTGAGCGAGCCGGAGGCGGGGGCGGAGCTGGCTCCGATCGATATCGTCGGGCCGGTCTGCGAAACCGGAGATACCTTCGCAACGGCGCGTCCCATGCCCTTCGTCGGCGAGGGCGATCTGGTCGCCTTCCGCTCCGCCGGGGCCTATGGCGCGGTGATGGCGTCGGAATACAATACGCGCGCGCTGGTGCCAGAAGTGCTGGTCTCCGGCGATCACTATGCCGTGGTGCGGGCGCGCCCGAGCTTTGACGAAATCCTCAGCCGGGATACCATCCCGGACTGGATCGGTTAGACTAGGCTTGCCCGGCTCAGAGCGCGCCCGGCATGAAAGCGGGGCTGATGACGGGCAGGGACCAGCCGGAGGCATCGCCGGAGACATTGGGCGACGGACCGGATCCGCTCGGCGCCGTGGTGCGCCGGACGCGGGTCGGGATGATGGTCGAGACCCTGTCGCGGGCCTTCTGGCCGCTCGGTTCCTTCCTCGCCGTTTTCTGGGCGGCGCTCGCCTTCGGCCTCCCCGAGATCCTGTCGCGCGGCGAGCTTGTGCTGGCGCTGGCGCTGGGCGTCGGCGGAATCGCCTATTTCCTGGTGACCGGTATCCGCGCGGTGCGCTGGCCGAGCGAGGCGGATGCGCGGGCGCGGGTCGATGCGACCCTGCCCGGGCGGCCGCTGGCGGCGCTGCGCGACACCGCCGCGCTCGGCGCGGAGGATCCGGGGGCGCGGGCGGTCTGGGCGGCGCATATCGCGCGGATGCGGCGCGCCACGCTCGGGGCGCGGCCCGTGGGGCCGGATCCGCGGCTCGCCACGCGCGATCCCTGGGCGCTGCGGCTGGCCGCGCTGGTGGCGCTGATCGCGGCGGCGGTCTTCGCGCGCGGCGAGGGGCTGGTCGGCGTGCCGGCGGCGCTGGCGCCCGGCGGCGGGACGGCGATGGCGACCGGCCCGAGCTTCGAGGGCTGGGCCGAGCCGCCGGGCTATACCGGGCGCCCGACGCTCTATCTGCCCGAGGTTCCCGCCGACCGGCCGGTGAGCGTTCCGGTCGGCACCAGGATCACCCTGCGCGCCTATGGCGATCTGTCACGGTTCGAACTGGCGCAGACCGTCGCCGATGTCGGCCTCGTGCCCGCCGGGGTGCCGGAGACGGATGGTCCGCCGCCGCCGCCGAAGCCGCCCGCGCTGACCGAAGTGGCGCCCGGGATCGCGATCGCCGAGTTCGAGGTGACGCGGGACGGTGGCGTCACCCTGTCGCAGCGCGGCCGGACCCTCGGGCAATGGCAGTTCCTGATGGAGCCGGATCAGCCGCCGACCATCGCGCTCTCCAATCCGGTGGAGCGCGGGCCGACCGGCGAGACGCGGCTCGGCTATCGTGCCGAGGACGATTATGGCATCGCGGGGGCGCGGGCGGAAATCACCCTCGATCTCGGCAGGGTGGACCGGCGCTACGGGCTCGCGGTCGATCCGGTGGCGCGGCCGCCGCTGGCCGTGGATCTGCCGCTGCCGATGCGGGGCGCGGGCGCCGAGGTCAGCGAGACGCTGGTCGAGGATTTCTCGAAGAACCCCTGGGCCGGTCTGCCGGTCACCCTGACCCTGACCGCCGAGGACGGGCTCGGCCAGACGGGGAGCAGCGGGCCGATCGCCACCGTGCTGCCGGGTCGGCGGTTCTACGACCCGCTGGCCGCCGCGCTGATCGAGCAGCGCCGCGACCTGCTGTGGTCGCCGGAGAACGCCCCCCGGGTGACGCGGGTGCTGCGGGCGGTGACCTACCGGCCCGAGGATGTGTTCGACGATCCGCGCGCCTATCTGGTCGTGCGGGTCGCGATCCGCGAGCTGGCCGTGGCGGAGGATAACGGCGACGTGCCGGCCATGGTCGAGGAGGTGGCGGAGGCTTTGTGGCAGGCCGCGCTGCAGATCGAGGAGGGCGATCTCGGCGATGCGAAGGCGCGGCTCGAACGGGCGAAGGAGCGTCTGTCGGAGGCGCTGAAGAACGATGCCTCGGACGAGGAGATCGCCCGCCTGATGGACGAGCTGCGCCAGGCGACGCAGGACTATATGCAGCAGATGGCGCGCGAGGCGATCGAGCGCGGCGACCAGCAACAGGCCGAGGCGCCGCCGCCGGGCCAGACCATGACGCAGAACCAGATCCAGGAGCTGATGGACCGCATCCAGGAGCTGAGCGAGCAGGGCCGCAAGGCCGAGGCCGAGCAGCTCCTGAGCATGTTGCAGCAGTTGCTGGAGAACATGCAAATGCGGATGGGCCAGGGCGGCGAGGGCCAGGGGCGGGACGGGCCGGGCCAGCGGACGATGCAGGGGCTCGCCGACACGCTTCGCGAGCAACAGGGGCTGGCGGACGAGTCCTTCGACCAGCTCCAGCGCGAGTTTCGCGAGGGGCGCGACGGCGGCGATGGCTCCGAGCCGGGCCAGGATCAGGGCGAGGGGAAGGGCGGTTCGCGCGATCTGGCCGAGCGGCAGGAGGCGCTGCGCGACCTGATGGAGGGGATGCGCCGCGACCTGCCCGGCGACGCCGGCGAAGCGGCGCGCGAGGCGCTGCGCGAGGCGGAGCGCGACATGGGCGAGGCGCGCGACCGGCTGAACGAGGGCGACACCTCCGGCGCGCTCGACCGTCAGGCCGGTGCGATCGACCGGCTGCGCGAGGGCATGCGCGAGATTGACGAGGACATGCGCCGGGCCGAGGGCGGCCAGCGCGGCCAGCGCGGCCAGGGCGGGCGCGAGGGAGCGGCGCGGGCCGAGGGCGGCGATGATCCGCTTGGCCGGCCGCTCGGCACGCGGGGCGGCGTCGGGACCGACCAGAACATGCTGCCGGGCGCGAATTCCGCCGCCCGCGCGCGGGATCTGCTCGACGAGATCCGCCGCCGCGCCGGCGAGTTTTCCCGCCCGCCGCTGGAACTCGACTATCTGCGCCGCCTGCTGGACCAGTTCTGAGGAGACCTCGGCGCCACCGGTTTATCCGCCAGGGTCGGCGATACCGGTGGCAACTGATACGATACCAAATCCGTTTGATTGCTTCGCCTTCGCCTTCACTGCGCGATTTCGAGGTTACGCGAAATCGTGACGGGCGTGCCCTGCCGTGCCGGAGGCACGCCTTCGGCGTGACGGGGGCATGACCGTCTGCGACGGTCAAGCCGGGCACACCCGCCCCGATTCAGCCGTTCGGGGAAATTTGCACCCCTCGCGCCCGCCGCAAGCTTGCTGCGGGCGCGCGAACCGCGGGCGCGCCACTGGCGCCCCCTAAGAGCGGTCCGCGAAGACATCCCGATCCGAACCAGTCAAGCGGATCCGGTATGAGATGCGCGGCGGACGGACCGCCCTCAGACGCCGGCGAAGCGGGTTTCGAGTTCGGCGCGGCGGGTGTCGTCGAGTTTGGCGAAGAGCACGGGCGGGACTTCGAAGCCATGGCCGGCGGGCAAGGCGCGGAGGGCGGCTTCGAGATCGGTGGGCCAGTCCGCGTCCGCGAGGCCGAGGGCGGCCAGCATCCGGTCCGCGGTGTCGGGCAGGAACGGGCGGCTCAGCACGGCGTAGAGCCGGATCAGGTTGAAGGCGAAGCGGGTGATCGCGGCGGCGCGGGCGGGATCGGTCTTGATCGCGGTCCAGGGCGCGGCCGATTGCAGATATTCGTTGCCGACGACCCAGATCGCGCGCAGTTCCTGCGCGGCCTTGCGCAGTTCCATTGCCTCCAGATTGGCCTCATAGGCCGCGATCCGGCGGGCGAGATCCTCCGCCACCGCCCGTTCGGCGGGGCTCCATTCGGAGAAATCGGCGAGGCAGGTCGGGCTCGACGGCTCGGTCGGCGGCGTGCCGGGAAGTGTGGCGCCGAAGCGGGCATGGGCGAATTTGGTCACCCGGCTGACGAAATTGCCGAGCACATCGGCGAGATCCTTGTTCACGCCGGCCTGAAAGCTCTCCCAGGTGAAGTTGCTGTCATTGCCCTCGGGGACGTTCGACATCAGCCACCAGCGCCAGTAGTCCGACGGCAGGATCCCGAGCGCCTGGTCCATGAAGATGCCGCGGCCTTGCGAGGTCGAGAACTTGCCGCCGTCGTAGTTCAGGTAGTTGAAGGACTTGATGTAGTTGACCAGCTTCCACGGCTCGGCGCCGTCGAAATTGGCGCCGAGGATGGTGGCCGGGAAACTGAGCGTGTGGAACGGCACATTGTCCTTGCCCATGAATTCGACGTAGCGCACGTCCGAGGCGCCGAGATCCTCGCGCCACCAGCGTTGCCAGGCGGCGTCGGGCTGGCCGGTCGCGTCGGCCCATTCGGCGGTGGCGGCGATATATTCGATCGGCGCGTCGAACCAGACATAGAAGACCTTGCCCTCCATGCCGGGCCACGGGTCGGTCCCGCGGCGGACCGGGATGCCCCAGTCGAGATCGCGGGTGATGCCGCGATCCTGAAGGCCGTCGCCGTCGTCCAGCCATTTCAGCGCGATCGAGGTCGAGAGCAGCGGCCAGTCGGTCTTGGCGGCGATCCAGGCGCGCAATTCGTCGCGCAGCTTCGACTGCCGCAGATGCAGGTGCTTGGTCTCGCGCACTTCGAGATTGGTGCTCCCTGAGATCGCCGAGCGCGGCTCGATCAGCTCGGTCGGGTCGAGCTGCTTGGTGCAGTTCTCGCACTGGTCGCCGCGGGCGCGAGGATAGCCGCAGTTCGGGCAGGTGCCTTCGATATAGCGGTCGGGCAGGAACCGGCCGTCGTCGATCGAATAGACCTGCCGCTCCGAGATCTCCTCGATCAGGCCGGCGTCGGCGAGCCGGCCGGCGAAATGCTGGGTCAGCCGGTGGTTGCGGGTCGAGGAGGAGCGGCCGAAATGATCGAAGCTCAAGGCGAAACCGTCGGCGAGATCCTTCTGCACCTGCCAGAGGCGCGCGCAATAGTCCGCGACCGGCTCGCCAGCCTTGGCGGCGGCGAGTTCGGCCGGGGTGCCATGCTCGTCGGTGGCGCAGATGAACAGCACCTCGTGGCCGCGGGCGCGCAGGTAGCGGGCATAGACATCCGCCGGAAGCTGGCTTCCCACCAGATTGCCGAGATGCTTGACGCCGTTGATATAGGGCAGCGCGGACGTGATCAGGACACGGGCCATGAGGTTCCCCGATGGACAGGCCCGCCCCAGATAGGCCATTCGCCGCGGGCTTGCCAGAGGGGGTTGGACTTGCCGCGCCGGGGGGGCGCGTGGATCGCCGCCGATATCTCTCGCGGCCGCGTCTTGCCGACCTGCCAGTGGCAGGTCGCCGCGGTCGCGCGCCCGGAGCAAGCTTGCGGAGGGTGCGAGGGGTGACGATTTCTCCGGAGCGTGCAAATCGTGGCGGGCATGCCCGGCTTGGCCGTTGAAAACGGTCATGCCCCCGGCAGGGCATGACCGTCACGATCTCGCCGACGGTCGAGATCGTGGAGGGAAGGAGTGCGTGAGCTGGCGCGAGGCCGGCTGGCGCGTGGACAAGCGCGCGGCGGTGGCCTAGGCTCGGGCGCCTTTATCCGGGGATGGGCGGCATGGCGGGGGCGGAGGCTCCGGTGAAAACGGGGGCGAAGGCGGCGGTGGAACCCGGCATGATCTGGGTGCCGGGCGGCCGGTTTCGCATGGGATCGGACGCGCATTATCCCGACGAGCGGCCGGCGCACGAGGTGGTGGTGGACGGCTTCTGGATGGACCGGACGCCGGTCACCAACCGGCGTTTCCGGCGGTTCGTCGAGGCGACGGGCCATGTGACGCTGGCCGAGCGCGCGCTTGATCCCGCGCAGTATCCCGGGGCCAGCAAGGCCGATCTGGCGCCCGGCTCCCTCGTCTTCACGCCGCCCGCCTATCGGGTGACGAGCCACAAGGATCCGCTGGTCTGGTGGCGGGTGGCGCATGGCGCGGACTGGCGCCATCCGCTGGGGCCGGGCAGCTCGATCAAGGGCATCGAGGATCATCCGGTGGTGCATGTCGGCTATGCCGACGCCGAGGCCTACGCGGCCTGGGCCGGCAAGGCGCTGCCGACCGAGGCGGAATGGGAATTCGCCGCGCGCGGCGGGCTCGAGGACCGCGAATTCGCCTGGGGCGACGAGTTGACGCCCGGTGGCCGGCACATGGCCAACACCTGGCAGGGCGAGTTTCCGAACCAGAACCTGCTGGAGGACCGCTATGCGCGGACCTCGCCGGTCGAGGCGTTTCCGCCGAACGGCTATGGCCTGCGCGACATGATCGGCAATTGCTGGGAATGGACCGCCGACTGGTATGTCGATGGCCACGCGGATCCGGGCGGGCACAGGGCCTGTTGCGCGCCGCGCAATCCGCGCGGTCCTTCGGAGGAGGAGGCGAGCGTGGAGCCGAACGCGCCGAACATCCGGCGCAAGGTGCTGAAGGGCGGCTCGCATCTCTGCGCGCCGAACTACTGCCGGCGCTACCGCCCCGCCGCCCGCCATGCCGAGGCGGTCGATACCTCGACCGGCCATGTGAGCTTTCGCTGCGTGAAGCGCGTCCCGCCGGAGGCGTAGCCGGCGGCCGGCGCGTGGCGCATCCCCTGCGCGCTCAGTCGGGCGCCGGGTCTTCGCGGGCGTCGAGGAACTGGACGCCGATGGCGTCCGCCTGGCGATATGAGACCGCCGCCGGAAAGCTGGCGCCGGATTCCAGTCGAAGCTCGAACGCGCCGGGCAGGCGGGTCAGCCCGTTCAGCGCCAGGCGCGCGCCGCCGTCGGACAGGTCGAGGATCACGCAGTCGATCGCGCCATGTCCCCGGCGATAGAGGATACGCCCGCGGCGCAGCATGCGCGTTCGCGGGTTCTTTCGACGCTCCGGCACCATGACACCACCCTCCGGACAAGACCAACGGTTGTGGAGATGGTACCGCGCCGCCCCGGCATGCGTCCACGGTCATACCTAATATTGGTAAATGATAAACTCGAAATGCAATCAATGTAATGTTTAGACAGATCAATGACCCACCGTAGCGCGCCCTTAACCGCGACAATAGAAAAGTCTTGGTGTCGCGCCTCGCGAACAACGGCCTCCAGACGCCGCCAATTGGGACCGGGTGCGAAGCATTCACGAGTGGGATTGACGAGATGCCTTCGCGGATTTTTTCCACCCTTCGGACGCGGATGGCCCGGCTTGGCCGCGATACGGCGGGCGCGACCGCGATCTTCGTCGCGATCGGGCTCATCCCGCTGATCGGATCGATCGGTCTCGCGGTGGATGCCTCGCTCGGCTACATGCTGAAGAGCCGCATCACGAAATCGCTCGACACCGCCGGCCTCGCCGCCGCCCGCGTCGCGCTCGACGACGACGCCGCCGACGTGGCGCGCATGTATTTCGACGCGAATTTCGGCGCCAACCCGTCCGTGACGGTAACCGATTTCTCCTTCGATCTCGACGACACCCGGCAGTTCGTGACCCTGACGGCCAATGCCACCGCGCCGACATTCTTCATGCGCATCTTCGGCCAGGACAGCGTCAATGTCGCGGCCCGCACGGTCATCCAGCGCGCGACCACCGGCATGGAGCTGGCGCTGGTGCTCGACAATACCGGCTCGATGAACGGCGCTCCGTTCAATGCCATGCAGCAGGCGGCCTACGACCTGATCGACATCATCTATGGCAACGATACGGAAATCGACAATCTCTGGGTGAGCCTCGTTCCCTTTACCGCCACCGTCAACATCGGTTCCGGCCGGACTGGCTGGCTGAAGAGCGGTGACCGGGTACTGACCAATATCGCCAGCTATTCGACCGCCGGCTGGAAGGGCTGCGTAATGGCGCAGGCGAGCCCGCACGACGCGGACGACACGCCGCTCAGCTCGCTGAAACTCGATTCCTACTTCTACGCCTCGACCACCCGGACCGAAGACAACAAATGGCCGACGATCAAGCCGGATCGGACCTACGGCGGCGACGTGAACGCTCCACGCGGCCCGAACCTCGGCTGCGGTCCGGCGATCACGCCGCTCACCTCCTCGCGGGCCACGATCGACACGGCGATCGGAAACATGGGTGCCTGGGGGCGCGGCGGCACGACAGGCAACCTCGGCCTCTCATGGGGCTGGCGCACGCTGTCGCCGCGGTGGCGCGGGGTCTGGGGAGGGGCGACGCCGGCGGCCCTGCCGCTCGATTACGATACCGACCTCATGGAGAAGGTCGTCGTGATCCTGACCGACGGCAACAACCAGTTTCATGATCAGGATACCGCCTCCGGCACCCCGGCCTCCGACTTCACCGCCTATGGCCGCATCGAGGCGATGGGCGTGACCGGAAGCGACAGCCAGAAGCGCGCGGCTGGCCGGGTGATCCTCGACAACCGCATGGCGGGCACCTGCGCGGCGATGAAGGCGCAAGGGGAGAAGGGCATCACGATCTACACGATCATCTTTGGCGGCACGCCGGACGCGGCCGCGCAGACCCTGTTCCGCAACTGCGCCACGCTGCCCGGGATGTACTATTACGCGCCGAACAATGCGACGCTGGCGGCCGCCTTCAAGGCGATCGGCGGCCAGCTCGCCTCGCTCAGGATCATCGAATGACCGGCCGCGCCGCGTCCCTCGCCCGCCGCCTTCGGCGTGACGCGCGCGGCGTCGCGGCGCTGGAATTCGCGCTGGTGCTGCCGGTGCTGCTGCTG
Source organism: uncultured Amaricoccus sp. (assembly GCF_937891315.1). Lineage (GTDB taxonomy): Bacteria > Pseudomonadota > Alphaproteobacteria > Rhodobacterales > Rhodobacteraceae > Amaricoccus. The sequence continues at coordinate 16,725 of NZ_CALAGI010000038.1, forward strand.
CTGTTCTTCGGGACCATCGAGACGGCGGTGATGATCTTCATCGACATGACGATCGAATCCGCGGTCTTCGAGGCCGCGCGCTTCGGCATCACCGGCCGCGAGCCCGGGGTCAGCCGCGAGGACCATGTGCGCGAGATCGTCGCGGCGCATACCTATGGCATCGTCGACATGAACCGGGTGGTCATCGACACGCTGATCTACGAGAGCTTCGCCGATATCGGCAAGCCGGAGCCCTTCACCGACCAGAACGGCAATCATTCCTACGACCTTGGCGAGCCTTTCACCGACATCAATGGCAGCGGCGTCTGGGACGCGGACATGGGCGAGGCGGGCATGGGCGGGCCGGATGCGATCGTGGTCTATCGGGTGCATTATGTCTGGGGGATCATGACGCCCCTGCTGCGCGATATCATGGGCGAGAGCGTCGAGCATGTCGCCAGCATCGCCGTGCGCAACGAGCCGGTGTGATGCGCGGGTTTTTCCGGGCATTGTGGCGGGACCGGCGTGGCGTCTCCGCGCTCGAATTCGCGCTGGTGGCGCCGTTTCTCGTGCTGCTCGCGGCCGGCACCATCGAGTTCGGGCGGATGATGCTGCTGACCCAGAAGCTGCAGAACGCCAGCTTCCTCTTCGCCGACCTCGCCGCCCGCGACAAGACGCTGAGCGAGGGGAAGCTCGATGACATCTTCCTCGCGCTCGGCAATCTGATGCAGCCCTTCGATCTCGCGGATCACGGCGCCGCGGTGATCACCAGCGTCACCGCCGAAGCGGGTGGCGACGCGCTCGTCAACTGGCAGCGCATCGGCGCCGGCGAGCTCGATATCGAGAGCGACGTCGGCGAGGACGGCGGCGAGGCGACCCTGCCGGATGATCTGGAGATGGCCGCGGGCGAAACGCTGATCGTCACCGAGGTATATTACGCCTTCGCGCCGATCTTCGGCCTGACCACCTCGCCCGACGTCCTGCGCCGCGTCACCTATTACAAACCGCGTCTCGGCAGCCTCTCCACCCTGTTGCCGGGCGATTAGGATCGAGCCGCCCGTCCTCATGGCGCGGGTTCCGCGGCGGTCTCAGGCCAAGTCCGTTTGATTGCCGCGCCTTCGCCTTTCACCGCCCGACCGTCGCGAAGCCGCCCAAGGCGGCGCCCCTGTCGTCCGAGCGATGCGCGACGTCGGCTTCGCGATTTCGAGGTTACGCGAAATCGTGACGGGCGTGCCCTGCCGGGGCTC
>NZ_CALAGI010000039.1 GCF_937891315.1 uncultured Amaricoccus sp.
CTGGATCCGGCCCTCGTTGAACACCGCCACCCGGTCCGACATGGTCAGCGCCTCGGACTGGTCATGCGTGACATAGACCACGGTGATCCCGAGCTGCTCGTGCAGGTGCTTGATCTCGTACTGCATATGTTCGCGCAGCTGCTTGTCGAGCGCGCCCAGCGGCTCGTCCATCAGCACGAGCTCGGCGTCGAAGACGAGCGCGCGGGCGAGCGCGATGCGCTGCTGCTGGCCGCCGGACATCTGCGCCGGGCGTCGGCCGGCGAAGCGGCCCATCTGCACCATGTCGAGGGCGCGGGCGACCTTGGCCTCGATCGTTGCCTTGTCCATCTTCCGCACTTCAAGCGGAAAGGCGAGATTCTCGCCGACCGTCATGTGCGGGAAGAGGGCGTAGTTCTGGAAGACCATGCCGATCCCGCGCTTGTGCGGCGGAATGTTGTTGATCGGGCGTCCGCCGAGCCGGATTTCGCCGTGCGTCGCGGTCTCGAAACCGGCAAGCATCATGAGGCAGGTGGTCTTGCCGGATCCGGAAGGCCCGAGCATCGTCAGGAACTCGCCCTTGCCGATGCTGAGATTCAGATCTTTGACGACGAGCGTCTCGCCGTCGTAGCTCTTCTGGACATGCTCGAACGCCACGAAGGCCGGGTTGCCGCTGTCGGCGCTCATTCGCTCTCCCCTGTCGTGTCGCCCGAGCGACGGAATTCCTCGCGGACGGATGATAAACACATCGCCGAAATTGACGCAAACCCTTCACCCGAGCGCCACCGAAATGTGCTGGGCCCCGCCATTTCCCGGATTCGCTTCCCGCCGAAAGCCGATTTCAGGGCAGAACACCACTTCTTGCATGTTATTTATGCAAAGTCTCCTCGAATTTCCGGCCGGCCCAGCGGTGCCTCTGGCGCTCGCCGACGCGGTAGCGAACATGGCTGAGCGGGGCGCGGCGTTGTCGCTTGCCTTTTGCCGAGGGGTCGAATCTAGTTGACCCGGAGCCGTCAGCGGGGAGACGTGAGATAGCTTTCTTCAATGAAATGTACGATGGCGAGCTCATCCGGCCAGCCTATGAGCAGGTGATGGAATGGGTGCGCCGCACGCCGCCCGAGGCCCTGGATCAGAAGAAGCTCGAGGCGGAGGCATTGTTCCGGCGGATCGGCATCACCTTCGCCGTCTATGGTGAGGGCGGCGATACCGAACGGCTCATTCCCTTCGACATGATGCCCCGGGTCTTCACCGAGCTCGAATGGCGCAAGCTGGAACGCGGGGTCAAGCAGCGGGCCCGGGCGCTCAACGCCTTCCTCTACGACGTCTACCATCGCTCCGAATTCGTGCGCGCCGGCAAAATTCCAGCCGATCTCGTCTATCGCAACGAGGCCTACGAGGCGGCGGTGGTCGGGATCGCGCCCCCGGCGAACGTCTATAGCCACATCGTCGGCATCGACCTCGTGCGCACCGGGCCCGAGGAATTCTTCGTGCTCGAGGACAATTGCCGCACGCCCTCCGGCGTCTCCTACATGCTGGAGAACCGCGAGATCATGATGCGGATGTTCCCCGAACTGTTCCGGGCCACGCGCATCGCGCCGGTGGACGACTATCCCGACCGGCTGCGCCGCACGCTGGCCAGCGTCGCACCGCTGAAATGCGAGGGCGATCCGGTCAGCGTCGTGCTGTCGCCCGGCGCGTTCAACAGCGCCTACTACGAGCATTCGTTCCTCGCCGACCAGATGGGAATCGAGATCGTCGAGGGGCAGGATCTGTTCGTGCAAGGCGAGTTCGTCTATATGCGCACGACCGAAGGGCCGAAGCGCGTCGATGTCATCTATCGCCGCCTCGACGACGCCTTCCTCGACCCGCTGTGCTTTCGCCCCGATTCCATGCTCGGCGTGCCGGGCCTGATGAACGTCTACCGCTCCGGAGGCGTCGCCATCTGCTCGGCGCCGGGGGCCGGGGTCGCCGACGACAAGGCGATCTATACCTATGTGCCGGAGATGATCCGCTTCTATCTCGGCGAACAGCCGATCCTGAAGAACGTGCAGACTTGGAAATGCGCCGAGAAGGCGGATTGCAAATACGTGATGGAGAACCTCAAGGATCTGGTGGTCAAGGAGGTACATGGTTCCGGCGGCTATGGAATGCTGGTCGGTCCGAAATCGACCAAGGAGCAGATCGCGGCCTATGCCGAGCGTATCAAGGCGGACCCTGCGGACTTCATCGCCCAGCCGACGCTCGCGCTCTCGACCTGCCCGACCTTCGTCGACGAGGGGCTGGCACCCCGGCACGTGGATCTCAGGCCCTTTTGCCTTGTCGGCCGCGAGGTGCATCTCTGTCCCGGCGGCCTCACCCGCGTCGCCATGACCGAAGGCAGCCTCGTCGTGAACTCCAGCCAGGGCGGCGGAGTGAAGGACACCTGGGTTCTGGCCGATTAGGGAACAGCATGCTCAGCCGTACCGCCGAAAATCTCTACTGGCTCGCCCGCTACATGGAACGGGCCGAAACCATGGCCCGACTGCTGGAAGTCGGCTATCGCATGGCCCTGATGCCCTCCGCCGGCGAAGGCTACCGCAACGAATGGGCCTCGCTCGTCGCCGCCGCCGGTTCGTCCGAGGGGTTCGAGGCCAAGTTCGGCGAGGATTTCCGCCAGCGCGACGTCGAGACCTGGCTCTTCTTCGATCGCGAGAATACGTCGAGCGTCACCTCCAGCATCGAGACCGCCCGCCAGAACGGCCGCGCGGTGCGCACCGCGCTCACCACCGAGATGTGGGATGCGCTGAACGGCGCCTATCTCGAATTGCGGGAGCTCGAACGCAAGCCGCGGTCGGAGAGCACGCTGCCGAAGCTCTGCGACTGGACCAAGCGTCAGGGCGCGCTGCTTCGCGGTGCGATGGAAGGCACGCACCTGCAGAACGACGGTTACGACTTCATGAATCTCGGCTACTACATCGAGCGCGGCGACAACACCGCGCGCCTGCTCGATGTGAAATATTATGTACTGCTGCCCACGACAGACATGGTCGGCGGCAGTGTCGATACCTATCAGTGGACGACATTGCTGCGCGCTCTTTCGGCGTTCCGCGCCTTTCACTGGTCCTATGGCAGCGAATACAGCCCACGCAAGATCTCGCATTTCCTGATCCTGAACCGCGCCTGCCCGCGTTCGCTCCTGCATTGCCAGGACAAGGCGGCGCATCACCTGAACCGGCTCGCCAACGCCTATGGCCGCACCACCTGCGCCCACGACCGGTTGCGCGGCGTGCTCGGGGATCTCGGCAATACCGATCTCGAGGATATCATCGAGGGCGGGCTGCACGAGTTTCTCACCCGCTTCATTCACCAGAACGCCGCGCTCGGTCAGGACGTCGCCGACGGCTATCTGTTCGGGGTCCAGTGATGCTGCTCAGTGTGCGCCACACCACCACCTACGTCTTCGACAAGCCGATGCGCTTCATCACACAGAGCCATCGCCTGACCCCGTCGCCGAGCGCCAGCCAGCGTGTCCTCGACTGGACCGTCACCGCCGAGGGCGCGGAGTTCGGCGCCGGCTTCCAGGACGGCGCCGGCGACCAGATCAGCACCATGACGGTACAGGGTCCGGTCGATCGCATCGCCGTGCTGGTCACCGGCACGGTCGAGACCACCGACACCGCCGGCGTATTGCGCGACCATCGCGAAATAATCTCGCCCCGGGTCTATCTCCAGAAGACCGCCGCCACCCAGCCGAGCGGCGCATTGGCCGAGTTGATCGCGAAGGCGGTCGGCAAGCCCGCGCGCGACGAAGTGGCGCGCGCCCATGGCCTGTCGCTCGCGGTGACCGAGGCGATCGCCTACGAGCCGGGCGTGACCCACGCCCACAGCACCGCGGCCGAGGCCGTGGAGCAGGGCAAGGGCGTCTGTCAGGACCATGCCCACGCGCTGATCGCGCTGTCGCACGCCGCCGGCATGCCGGCGCGCTATGTCTCGGGCTATCTGCTCACCACCGAAGGCGAGACGCCGGAGGAGGCGAGCCATGCCTGGGCCGAGATCTACCTTCCCTCGCTCGGCTGGGTCGGTTTCGACGCCGCCAATGCCAGTTGCCCGGACGAGCGCTACATCCGTCTCGGCTCCGGCCGGGATGCCCGCGACGCGGCGCCGATCCGCGGCGTCTCGCGCGGCGGAGGCGCCGAGGCGCTTGACGTTACCGTCGTCGTGGCCCAGCAAAGGCAGCAATAACAAGCCAGGGGCAAGGACGGGCCTAGATATCATGACCTATTGCGTGGGTCTCCTGCTCGACGCGGGGATCGTCATGCTGTCGGACACCCGCACCAACGCGGGGCTCGACAATATCGCGATCTACCGGAAGATGTTCGTCTTCGAGAAGCCGGGCGATCGGACCATCGTGATCATGACCGCCGGCAGCCTGTCGATTACCCAGACGGTGATCGCCAAGCTTCAGCACGAGATCGACCGCTCCGACGCCGACGGCGATTCCTCGATCATGCTCGCCGACAACATGCTCGGCGTGGCCGAGATCGTTGGCTCGACCCTGCTGGAGGTCAGCGTCGAGATCGGCGAGATGATGGCCCGCATGGACAGCAAGGCGCCGACCGCGACCATGCTCGTCGGCGGCCAGCGCAAGGGCGGGCGGATGCGTCTGTTCCTCATCTATCCCGAAGGCAATTTTATCGAGGCGACGGACGACACGCCCTATCTGCAGGTCGGCGAGCACAAGTACGGCAAGCCGATCCTCGACCGGGTGGTGCATCGCGACACCTCGCTGGCCGAGGGGCGCCGGGTGGTCCTCTTGTCGATGGATTCGACGCTGCGCTCGAACCTGTCGGTCGGCATGCCGCTCGATCTCGTCACCATCCGCCGCGACGAATTCCAGCTCGCCACCCGCGAGCGGATCGAGGCGGGCGACCCGACCTTCAGCGACATGTCGGAAGCCTGGAGCCGCGTCCTGCGCGAGGGCTTCGCCAACATGCCCTGACCGGCATCGGCCGGTGCGTCGACGTCTGGCGGAACAGGGTCCAGCCGACCGCGGCGACCGGCACGATGCCGGCGCCGGACCAGATCGCGTGGATCGGGCCGACCGGCATGGTCCGCGGCGTCGGCGACAGGAAATGGAAGGCGAAGGCATGGCCGCCGATCGCGATGAGCGGGGCAGGGGCCGGGCAAAGCCGTCCGTGGCCCGCGAAGCCGAGGTCGCCAGTACCCCGAACCCGATCGCCACTGCGAGACAGACATGGCCGAGGTCCATGTCGCACTTCCCGGATCCCGAACCGGGCGATCGCCCCGACCTGCACGACCGACCCGAATATCGCCCGCGCCCCCGAAGGGTCGCGGGCGAACATTGTCAGACCAGCTTGGCGCGCAACTGGTTGTATTCCTTCTCGGTGATCGTGCCGGCGGCCTTCAGCTTGCCCAGCTTCTCGATCTCGTCCGCGACGCTGTAGCCGACGAAATTGCGCAGATCGTCCCGCGCCGCCGCCGCCCGCGCCTGATTGCGCTCGGCCATGCCGCGGCCCTGGGTCAGAATATAGGCGAGGATGCCGATGAAGGGCAGCAGGATCAGCAGGATCACCCAGAGCACCTTGCCGAAGCCCGAGACGTCGTGCCGGCGGAACAGATCGCTGTAGATCGTGATCAGCAGCCACAACCAAAGCACGAAGACGAAAATGGCGAACACATCCGCCAGGAAATTCCAGAAGGTAAAGCCTTCGCTCAGGATCACGTCATTCTCCCGTCAAAATCCGCCACGCCGGCGTGCGCCGCCCGACTAGTCGAGAACGTGCGGATTTGCCAACGAATTCTCCGCTTGCCCTCCTGGGAAACGCTCAGGAAACCGGCATCGCCGTCTCCACGAGCCGCGCCCAGTAGGAACAGCCGACGGGGATCAACTCGTCGTTGAAATCGTATTTCGGGTGATGAACGTTCGCCGTGTCGCCGTTGCCGACGAAGATGAAGGCTCCGGGACGCGCGTTCAGCATGAATGAGAAATCCTCCGCCCCCATCAGCGGCGGCGTGTCGGCGTCGACCCGCGCCGGCCCGACCACCTCGGCCGCGATCCGCGCCGCGAACTCCGTCTGCGCCTCGGAATTGCGGGTGACGGGGTAGTTGCGCTGATAGGTGAGCTCGGCCACGGCGCCGAACGCCTGCGCGGTATGGGTCACCACCTCGCCCATCCGTGCCTCGACCAGATCCTGGATCGCCGGGTCGAGCGTGCGCGCGGTGCCGCGAAGCTCGACCTTCTCGGGGATCACGTTGAAGGCCTCGCTCTCGGTGCGGAAGCTGGTCACCGAGATCACGCCGGACTTCAGCGGATCGATGTCGCGGGCGACGATCGATTGCAGCGCCAGCACGATCTGGCTCGCCACCACCACCGGATCGACGCAGAAATGCGGCATCGCTCCGTGCCCGCCGCGCCCGGTCACATGGATGGTGAAGGTGTCGGACGCCGCCATAAGCGGGCCGGGGCGGATCAGGAAATCGCCGACCGGGGTGCCGGGCATGTTGTGCATGCCATAGACCTCCTGCACGCCGAAGCGGTCCATCATGCCGTCCTCGACCATCTCGCGGCCGCCACCGCCGCCTTCCTCCGCCGGCTGGAAGATCACCACCGCCGTGCCGTCGAAATTCCGCGTCTCCGCGAGATACTGCGCGGCGCCGAGCAGCATCGCGGTATGGCCATCGTGCCCGCAGGCATGCATCGCGCCCGCGGTCCGCGAGGCATGGGGCAGGCCGGTCGCCTCGGTCATCGGCAGGGCGTCCATGTCGGCGCGCAGGCCGATGACCCGGCCGGAACCGTGCGCGCGGCCCCTGATCACGCCGACGACCCCGGTACGGCCGATCCCGGTCGCCACCTCGTCGAGGCCGAAGGCGCGCAGCTTGTCGGCGACCAATGCGCTGGTGCGGTGGGTGTCGAAGTCGATCTCGGGATGCTGGTGGATGTCCCGGCGCCAATCGGTGATCACGGGGTGCAGGTCGGCGAAACGGTTGATGACGGGCACGGGCGCGGATCCTCTCAGGCTGCGAGGTCGCGGATCAGGCGGCGCAGGAACGCCGTGCCGGCCTCGAACTGGGCGACGGTGATGAATTCGTCCGGCTGATGGGCCTGGGCGATCGAGCCCGGTCCGCAGATCACGGTCGGCAGGCCGCGGGCGTCGAAATGCCCCGCCTCGGTCTGGTAGGAGACGACATGCGCGCCATTGTCCCCGGTCAGCCGGCGGGCCAGCCGCTCGGCCGGACCGTCCGGCGCGGGCAGGAAGCCCGGCATCTCCATGCGCGTCGTCAGGCGGAACCAGGTCTCCGGCCGGATCGCCCTCATTTCCGCCTCGATCCGCGCCGCCTCGGCCCGGACCCGCGCCTGCCAGCCGGGCAGGCTCTCCTCCGGCAGGATGCGAAGCTCGCCCGAGAACCAGCAGTCGCGCGCGGCGATGTTGGAGGCGGTGCCGCCCGATACCATGCCGACATGAAGGGTCGTGAAGGGCGGATCGAAGGGCGACGCCCCGGCCGCCGCCGCGTTGGCGCGCGTGGTCTCGGTCATCCAGGCGATCAGCCGCGCCGCGCTCATCACCGCCGAGACGCCGGTATGGAGGAGGCTCGAATGCACCTCGAAGCCGCGCACCTCGGCGCGAAAGCCCCAGCTCGACTTGTGCCCGGTGACGACGCGCATCTCCGAAGGCTCGCCGACGATCACCGCCTCCGGCCGCGGCTCGGAGGCGAGCAGCGCCTCGATCATCGCCGGCGCGCCGACGCAGCCGATCTCCTCGTCATGGCTGAGCACGATATAGATCGGCCGCGCGAGATCGGCGGCGAGCATCTCCGGCACCAGTGCCAGCGCGCCGGCGCAGAACCCCTTCATGTCGCAGGCGCCGCGTCCGTGCAGCCGGCCGTCGCGCTCGGTGAGGCGAAAGGGATCGCTCGTCCAGTCCTGCCCGGTGACCGGAACCACGTCGGAATGGCCGGAGAGAACGACGCCGCCTTCGACGGCCGGCCCGATCCGCGCGATCAGGCTCGCCTTCTCGCCGGTCGCGTCGGGCACCCGGCGCGAGGCGACGCCATGGACGGCGAGATGGTCCTCGACGAAGGCGACCAGATCGAGGTTCGATCGGCTCGAAACCGTGGGAAAGGCGATCAGCCGTTCAAGGATTTCGCGCGCGCCAAGGCCCTTGGTCATTCCGGATTCCGTTGAGAGAGGCCCCTCAGTCTGGGTGCCGGCCGGGCCCCGGTCAAGCCTCGTTCCCCGTCGAGATTCGTGATTGTCGCATTCGAACTCTTGCTGTTAACTGTCTGAGAAGGGCGCGGTCGGGCGGATCTCGCGGATGGGCGCCCTTTGGCGACAGCCGGTGGACGGGAGGGCCTCGTGCATGCTTGACGGACCCGCGCCGGTCCTCGACGTGACGGATTTGAAGACTGTGTTCCGGACACGCGACGGAGCCGTGCACGCGGTAAACGGCGTCAGCTTCTCCATCGCGCCGGGCGAGTTGCTCGGCGTCGTCGGCGAAAGCGGGTCGGGCAAGTCGGTGACCATGATGTCGCTCATGGGCCTGTTGCCGAGTCCGCCGGCCGAGATCGTCGGCGGCAGCGTGCTGTTTCAGGGCCGCGATGTCCGGGCGATGACCGAGGCCGAGATGCGGTCCCTGCGCGGCGGCGAGATCGGCTTCATCTTCCAGGACCCGATGACCAGCCTCAATCCGGTCTTCACCGTTGGCTACCAGCTCATCGAGCCGCTGCGGGTCCATCTCGGCCTCTCCAGGCGCGACGCCCGCGTCCGCGCCGCCGAGTTGCTGCGCCTCGTCGGCATCCCTGACGCGACCAGCCGGCTCGAGGACTATCCCCACCAGTTTTCCGGAGGCATGCGCCAGCGGGTGATGATCGCCATGGCGCTCTCGTGCGATCCGAAGGTGCTGATCGCCGACGAGCCGACCACGGCGCTCGACGTCACCATCCAGGCCCAGATCCTTGAGCTGGTGCGCGAGCTGCGCGCCAAGCTCGGCATGGGGATCATCTGGATCACCCACGACCTCGGCCTCGTCGCCGGCATCGCCGATCGCGTCATGGTGATGTACGCCGGCCAGGTCGTGGAGCATGGCGCGGTGGACGCGCTCTTCACCGACCCGCGCCATCCCTATACCCGGGCGCTGCTCGCCACGCGGCCAAGCGTCACCGGGCCGCGCGCCCATCGTCTCCGCACCATCGAGGGCCAGCCGCCGCACATGCGCGCCGCGCCACGGTCCTGTCCCTTCGTGCCGCGCTGTGCCCATGCCTTCGACCGCTGCCGCGCCGAGAACCCGCCCCGGATGCGCGTGGCAACCGGCCACGACGTCGCCTGCTGGTGGGATGCCACGACCGGCCAGCCCCGTGCCGGAGACCCGCCCCTTGCCTGAGCCCGCGAGAAAGCCCAGCGCCGGTTCCCGGCGGCCGCTCTTGCGCGTCACCGATCTCCGCATGCATTTCCCGATCTACAAGGGCCTGTTCCGCCGTCAGGTCGGCACCATCAAGGCGGTCGATGACGTCAGTTTCGAGATCGAGGAGGGAGAGACTCTCGGCCTCGTCGGCGAGAGCGGCTGTGGAAAATCGACCGCCGGCCGGGCGATCCTGCGCCTCTACGAGGTGACCGGCGGCGCGATCGAGCTTGAGGGACGCGACATCGCCCATCTCGAAGGCCGCGCGCTGCGCGCCCTCAGGCCCAGCATGCAGATGATCTTCCAGGATCCGCAGGCGAGCCTGAATCCGCGGATGACCGTCGGCTCGATCATCGCCGAGCCGCTGGACGAGCATGCGAAGCTGACGCGCGCGGGGCGTCGGGCGCGGGTGATGGAACTGATGGACGCGGTCGGCCTCAACCGCGCCTTCGCCAACCGCTACCCGCACGAATTCTCCGGCGGCCAGCGCCAGCGCATCGGCATCGCCCGGGCGCTCGCGCTCAATCCGAAGTTCATCGTCTGCGACGAGCCGATCGCCGCGCTGGACGTGTCGATCCAGGCCCAGGTGGTGAACCTGCTCGAGGACCTGCAGGAACGGCTCGGCCTGACCTATCTTTTCATCAGTCACGACCTTTCGATGGTCCGGCATCTCTCGAGTCGGGTCGCCGTCATGTATCTCGGCCGCATCGTCGAGATCGCCCCGCGCGAGGCGCTCTACGCGCTGCCGCTGCATCCCTATACCCAGGCGCTGATCTCGGCCGTGCCGAGCCCCGATCCGGCGATCGAAGCCAGACGCCAGCGCATCATCCTGCGCGGGGATGTGCCGAGCCCGGTCAATCCGCCGCCCGGCTGCGCGTTTTCCACGCGCTGCCCCAAGGTCTTCGACCGCTGCCGGGTCGAAGTCCCGAACTTGCGCGACCTCGGGCAAGGGCGCCGCGCCGCCTGCCACCTGGTCGACCAACCCGGAGTGGCGGCCTGAGAGGCCGCCACTCCCCAGAACCAAGACGAGGAGCGAAACCATGAAACTGAGAACCATCCTGCTGGGGGCGAGCGCGGGCGTGTTTTGCGCCACGGCGGCCAGCGCCGAGCGTGGATCCGACGGCCAGCTGAACATCCTCTACTGGCAGGCGATCTCGATCATGACGCCGTACCTCTCCAGCGGCACGAAGGACATCGAGGCGGCGAGCCTCGTGCTGGAGCCGCTGGCCCGCGCCAACGAGAAGGGCGAACTGGTGCCGTTCCTCGCCGCCGAGATCCCGACCGTCGAGAATGGCGGCGTCTCGGAGGATCTGAAGACCATCACCTGGAAGCTCAGACCGGATGTCGTCTGGTCGGACGGCACGCCGGTCACCGCCGAGGACGCGATCTTCACCTGGCAGTACTGCACGCATCCGGAGGGGGGCTGCGCCCAGGCGCCGTATTATGACGACGTGGCGAGCGTCGAGGCGGTGGATCCGGCCACGATCAAGGTCACCTTCACCGTGCCGAAGCCCTATCCCTACACCGCCTTCGTCGGCGCCCAGTCGCCGGTCATCCAGAAGGCACAGTTCGCCGATTGCCTCGGCGTCAAGGCTTCGACCTGCACCGACGCGAATACCAAGCCGATCGGCACCGGCCCGTTCGTCGTGTCCGACTTCAAGGCCAACGACGTCGTGCTGCTCGATGCCAATCCGAAATATCGCGACGCGGCCAAGCCCGCCTTCGCCAACGTGGTACTGAAGGGTGGCGGCGACGCGGCCTCCGCCGCGCAGTCGGTGCTGTCGACCGGCGAGTTCGACTATGCCTGGAATGCCCAGGTCGAGCCCGAGATCCTCGCGCAGATGGCGGCGAGCGGCAAGGGCGAGGTCGTCTCGGCCTTCGGTACGCTGGTCGAGCGCATCCATGTCAACCAGACCGACCCCGACCCGAGCCTTGGCGCGGAGCGGTCGACCCCCGCCCACCCGCATCCGTTCCTGACCGACGAGAACGTGGTCAAGGCGCTCAGCCTCGCCATCGACCGCGAAGTGCTGGTCGAAACCGGCTATGGCCAGGCCGGCAAGGCGACCTGCAATCTCGTGCCGGCACCGGAGCTCAGCGCCTCGCCGAACAACGACTGGTGCCTGAAGCAGGACATCGCCGCGGCGAACAAGCTGCTCGACGACGCCGGCTGGGTGATGGGTTCGGACAATGTACGGGCCAAGGATGGCAAGCGTCTGAGCGTGCTGTACCAGACCTCGGTCAATTCCGTGCGTCAGGGCACCCAGGCCCTCGTCAAGCAGTGGTGGAACGAGATCGGGGTCGAGGTCGAGCTGCGGCAGATCGACGCCGCGGTCTTCTTCGGCGGCGACGCGGGCTCGCCCGACACGCTGCAGAAATTCTACGCCGACGTCGAGATGTACGCCGACAATTTCGAGGGTACCGACGCCCAGCGCTATCTCGGCAACTGGGTCTGCGACGAAACCCCGGGACCCGGGAACCAGTGGCAGGGTGCCAATACCTCGCGCTGGTGCGACAAGACCTATGACGCAGAATACGCGACCATGGGCTCGATCGCGGGACCCGAGGCGCGGGGCCAGATGGCGATCAAGCTCAACGACATGATCGTCAACGCGCCGGGCATCATCCCGCTGATCCATCGCGGACGGGTCTCCACCAAATCGAACACGCTCGGCGGCGTCGCGCTCAATCCCTACGACAGCGAGCTCTGGAACGCCGCCGAGTGGTACCGGATCAAGTAGCCGCGCCCGACATTCGCCGCGCCGGGAGCCTCCCGGCGCGGCGTCAGCACGCTCCGGGGATTCCGCGCCCTCCGCGGCCCCGCTCCGCCAGCCGAGGGACCGCGCGATGCTCAGCTTCACGATCCGGCGCCTGCTCTTCGCGATCCCGACGCTGCTCGTCATCAGCTTCATCATCTTCGCGCTGCTCGACCTCTCGCCGGGCGACCCCACGTCCAACCTGCCGCTGACCATTCCCGCCGAGGTGAAGGAGCAGATCCGGATCAGCCTCGGCCTGGGCCAGCCGTTCCACATC
>NZ_CALAGI010000040.1 GCF_937891315.1 uncultured Amaricoccus sp.
CTTGCGGAGGGCGCGAGGGGTGGGGATTTCTCCGGGAGGGTTGAATCGGGGCGGGCATGCCCGGCTTGACCGTTGAAAACGGTCATGCCCCCCGCGGGGCACGCCCGTCACGATTTCGCGTAACCTCGAAATCGCGCAGTGGAGGTTCGGACGTCCTGCTTCACCCGCGGGCGGAGCGGCAGGGACATCGACAGCGACGCCGCGTCTTCGTGGCGACGAAGTATCGCGGCGCAATATGCGCCGTCTTCCCCAGGCTCGAAACACCCCGAGCGAACGGCCGCGGCGGTGTCCGGCCATTGAAATCGCCGTGAGTCGGGCCCTCGCCGGTCTTCTCCTCTCGACGCATCCGCGGCGAGAGCCTATCCTGATCGCCGTTGTTCCAGTTGCTTTGGGTCGTCGCGCGCAATGGCCAGACCGGTTGTCGGTATCATCGGAAATGCCCACGTCATCAATGACCAGTACGCGGTGCAGGCCGTCGGCGTGTCGAATGTCGAGGCGGTGGCGGATCTGACCGGGGCGGTCCCGCTGATCGTGCCGGCCCTGCCGCGGGTCGGGGCGATCGCCGATCTGGTCGCCGCCTGCGACGGGTTCGTGCTGACCGGCGGTCGGCCGAACGTGCATCCGAGCCACTATGGCCATGAGGCGACCGAGAAGCACGGGTTGTTCGATCCCGACCGCGACGCGGTGACCTTGCCGCTGATCCGCGAATGCGTGGCGCGCGGGGTGCCGGTGTTCGGCATCTGCCGGGGGTTCCAGGAATTCAACGTCGCCTTCGGCGGCACGCTGCATCCCGAGATCCGCGAGTTGCCCGGACGGCTCAACCATCGCATGCCGCCCGACGGCACGCTGGCCGAGAAGTTCGAGCATCGCCATTCGGTGCGTCTGGCGCGTGGCGGGCAGTTCCACCGCATCCTCGCGGCCGAGGAGGTGATGGTGAATTCGCTGCACGGCCAGGGCATTCTCGACAAGGGTGACCGGGTGGTGATCGAGGGCTACGCGCCGGATACCACGCCGGAGGCGATCGTGATCGAGGCGGCGGCGGGCTTCGCCATGGCGGTGCAGTGGCATCCCGAATGGAACGCCGCGAACGATCCGGTCTCACGCCCGCTGTTCCAGGCCTTCGGCGCCGCCGTCGGCGCCCGCGCCGGGCACTGACCCCGCCAGAGGCGCGTCAGTCGCAGACGATCGGCACCACGATGTCGGCGATTTCGGATGGCGCGCCGTCGTCCATGTCGAAGGCGGGCAGGCCGCGATCGGACGGGAAAAGGCCGTTGCCGCGCAGGAAAACGGCGAGCTCCGCGTCGCGGAGTGCGAAATTCACGTTCTGTGGCAGGCTGCCCGTGGTCTCGGAGATATAGCCGTCGGACAGGCGCGCGACCACGACGCCGGCCACCGCGCCTTCGCGATCGAGCAGCGGGCCGCCGCTGTTGCCCGGCTGGACCGGCGCGCTGATGCTGAGAAAGCGCGCGTCGTCGTCCATGCCGGCGAGCGCGCTGACATTGCCGCCGGTGATGTTGAGGCTGGTGCCCGACAGGCCGAAATAGGGATAGCCGAGCGCGTTGACCCGCTGGCCGAGCCGGATCTCGCCCGCCGGGGCCAGCCGCAGCCACGCCGGGGCCGGCGCCGCCGTGCGCAACGCCGCGATATCGAGGTCGCCGTCGGCGGCGAGCAGTTCGAGCGCGGTGCCGTC
This sequence comes from uncultured Amaricoccus sp., assembly GCF_937891315.1. Classification (GTDB taxonomy): domain Bacteria; phylum Pseudomonadota; class Alphaproteobacteria; order Rhodobacterales; family Rhodobacteraceae; genus Amaricoccus. The sequence goes on from NZ_CALAGI010000040.1 coordinate 1,691, forward strand.
GGCCAGCGCCAGCCGGTCGCAGCCCTGGACCACGTGGGCGGCGGTGACGAGCAGGCGCGGCCCGAGATAGAAGCCGGAGCCGGTGCTGACCATTTCCTCGACCACGTCCGTCCCGGTTTCGGCCGCTTCGATTTCGGCGGGGCGCGGCGCGGCGACCGGGGTCGGGCGCGCTTCCGCCAGCCGCGCGAAGGTCCGGGCGACCAGTTCGGCGAGGAGGCCGCCCGCCGGCAGGTCCCAGGGGGCGGGCTCGCCCGGTGCGATGCTCGCCGCGATCAGCCTGGCGCGGTGGAGCTGGCCGGGGGCGCTCAGCACGCGGATCGTGCTCCAGCCCCCGTCCAGATAGTCCGAACGCTGATAGACGCGGGTGCCGTCCGCCGTCTCGGCGATGGTGATCATGAGATCGGTCCGGCGCAGCGTCCGCGCCGCGCCGGGGCGGTCATGCGCGGCGGCGACGGCGCGGTGCCACGCGACGGCGGTGGCGTCGGTCTGCCGCGCGGTTCGGATGGCGATGCCGTCGTCGCGGGTACGCCAGCCAGGGCCGTCGGCCTCGTCCGCCGCCTTGACGAGCGCGAACGGCAGCGCGAAGGACAGGTCGGCCTCGGCCAGATAGGCCAGATCCCAGCCGTCGCGGGCGATCTCGTCGGTGAAGCCGATGATCAGTGTCGCGGCGTGCAGGTTCAGCGGCGCGTCCTCGAACTCGCGCGCGGCGTAGCTTTCGATCCCGCGCTGGCCCGCCGCGCCCCAGGCGCCGTCGATCGGGCCGTCATAGTCGCCGGACGCCGCCAGCGCGCCGAGAAGCAGCCGCCGTTCGGCCCCGTCGAGCGCGCGGGCGTCGAAGGCGGCGAAGAGATCAGGCGCCGCCAAGCCCGATCCCGCCAAGCCCGACCCCGCCAAGCCCGACTCCGCCGCGCGGGCGGGCAGCGCACAGGCGAAAGCCAACGAAACCAGGATGATGAACCGACGCATCGCGAGTACCCCCGAGCGCTATGGTAGCAAACGGCGGGTGGTCCCGGCAAAGCAAGTGTGAAGACTTCGTAAACGCCGGGGCGGGGGCTCGGACAGGGAGAACTCGGGTCCGGAGAACTGGAGCACGGAGAAACCGCGCTTGATTGGTTCGGATCGAGATGTTTCCGCGGACCGCTCTGAGGGGGCGCCAGTGGCGCGCCCGTGGTCCGCGCGCCCGCAGCAAGCTTGCGGAGGGCGCGAGGGGTGGGGATTTCTCCGGGAGGGTTGAATCGGGGCGGG
>NZ_CALAGI010000041.1 GCF_937891315.1 uncultured Amaricoccus sp.
GACGTCGCGCAGGATGCCGCCGACCCCGGTCGCCGCGCCCTGATAGGGCTCGATGTAGGAGGGGTGGTTGTGGCTCTCCATCTTGAAGACCAGCGCCTGGCCGTCGCCAATGTCGACGACGCCGGCATTCTCGCCCGGGCCGCGGATCACCTGGGGGCCGGTGGTGGGCAGCGTGCGCAGCCATTTCTTCGAGGATTTGTACGAGCAATGCTCGTTCCACATGGCCGAGAAGATGCCGAGCTCGGTCAGCGTCGGCGTCCGGCCGATCAACGCGAGGATGCGCTGGTATTCATCCGGCTTCAGGCCGTGCGCGGCGACGAGCGCATCCGTGATCTCCGGCTCGGTCTGCGGCTCGCGGTAGAGGAGGGCGTCGGACATGCGCGGTTCCAGATGCTGAGATGGCGCGCTTTTACCAGCATCCCATGCGAGCGAAAGGGTTTCCGTCGCCGGAACCCATGGCTCGGAGCCTAAAAAAAAGGCCGAGCAATGCTCGGCCCAAGTCCAACAGGGAGGTTGAAGCGGATGTCGTCCAGGACGCCGTCTGCTTCGCAATGCAATATAGCGGCGCTGGCGCTATGCGACAAGTGTTAATGCCCAAATGTTGGGCATGACAGCTATCGCGACGCCGCATGGCTCACCGGGGCGCCGGCGAGCCCCGGCTCGGCCTTGCGCTTGTAAGCGGTGATCTCTTCCAGCACGAAGTCACGGAACGCCGTTACGCGCTTGGAATGGCGCAGTTCTTCGACATAGGCGAGATAGACCGGGATCGGCGCGCTCTGGTCTTCGGGCAGGACGCTGACCAGATTCGGCGTATCGGCGGTGATGTAATCGGGCAACGCTCCAACACCAAGACCCTGCGCCACGCCCTGCAGGATGCCGAAATAGCTGTTCACCGTCAGCACCGATTGCAGGTTGCTGGCAAGGAACGGCAACGCGAAATCGGCCCCGGCGCGCACCTGCGGCGAGGCGGGGCTGTGGGTGATGAGCCGGTGGCTGTTGAGTTCCTCCGGCGTGCGCGGCAGGCCGTTCTTCTCGACATAGCCGGTGCTCGCGTAGAATCGGATGCGGACCTCCATCAGCCGACGCCGGATCAGGTCGGCCTGGCTCGGCTCCTTCATGCGGATCGCGACGTCCGCCTCGCGCATGGCGAGGTCGAGCACCCGCTCCTCAAGCATCAGGTCGATCTTGAGGTTCGGATAGCGCTCGAACAGCCGGGGCAGCCGCGGCGCCAGCCAGAGCGTGCCGAAGCCGGTGGTGGTGGTGATGCGCAATTCGCCGAACACCTCGTCCTCGCTGTCGCGGATGCGGGCGGCGGTGGCGTCGAGGCGCGTCGTCATGGTGCGCGTCGCTTCGAACAGCAGTTCGCCCTGCTCGGTCAGGATCAATCCGCGCGCATGCCGGCGGAAGAGCGTGGTGTTGAGGCTGATCTCCAGCGCCCGGATCTGGCGGCTGACGGCCGATTGGCTGAGATGCAGTGTTTCGCCCGCGTGGGTCAGACTGCCTGCGTCGGCCACCGCGTGAAAGATTCGCAACTTGTCCCAGTCCATACTCGTTCCGCCTGTTTTTTTGTAATCGCGGTAACCAAGGTCCGGTCCGCGACATATCACATATTTCTTCGCGCGTTTCGACTTAATCGCCGCCCGCGTTTCCGGAAGGGGCAACCGCGCATTTTCCTGTCGTTCAGCGCGCGTTTCGCCGTTTACACGCAAATTTGCTTCTTTGGTCATCAATTCTGACCTATAATCGATCTCAAGCGAAAAAGAAACGCACCTGGCCTGGGGGAGGCGCGCATGAGTGTTCACGATGTCTCGCTGGCGGACCGTTTCGACCTCTCGAAACAATCCATCCTGCTCGGCGGCACGCAGGCGCTGGTCCGCGCCGTGCTGATGCAGAAGGCGCGGGACGAGGCGGCGGGGCTGCGGACCGCGGGCTATGTCTCGGGCTATCGCGGCTCGCCGCTCGGCGCCGTCGACCAGCGGATGACGCGGGCCCGGGCGCGGCTGACCGCCGCCGACATCAAGTTCGAACCCGGGCTGAACGAGGATCTGGCCGCCACCGCGCTCTGGGGTACCCAGCAGGCGCATCTGCGGGGCGAGGGCCGGGTGGAGGGCGTGTTCGGCCTCTGGTACGGCAAGGGGCCGGGGGTCGATCGCTGCGGCGATGTCTTTCGCCACGCCAACATGGCCGGCACGGCCGAATTCGGCGGCGTCGTCGCCTGCCTCGGCGACGACCATACCGGCGAGAGCTCCACCACGCTGCATCATTCGGAATTCGCGCTTGTCGATGTGATGATGCCGATCCTGTCGCCGGCGGGCGTGCAGGAAGTGCTCGACTACGCGCTCCTTGGCTGGGCGCTCAGCCGCTATTGCGGCTGCTGGGTCGGGCTGAAATGCGTAAAGGACACGATCGAGGTGACTTCGGTGGTCGATGGCGATCCGTTTCGCCTGAACATCGTCACGCCCGATGATTTCGCCCTGCCACCCGACGGGCTCAATATCCGCCTCCACGACACGCCCGTGGCGCAGGAGGCGCGGCTGCATGACTACAAACGCTTCGCGGCCGAGGCGTTCGCGCGGGCGAACAGGCTCGACAGGCGCGTCCATGGCAAGCCCGGCGCGCGGATCGGCATCGTCTCCTGCGGCAAGTCCTGGCTCGACACCGCGCACGCGCTCGACCTGCTCGGCATCGGCGCGGTGGAGGCCGAGCGGCTCGGGATCACCACCTACAAGGTCGGCATGGTCTGGCCGCTCGACGTCGTGAGCTTCCGCGACTGGGCCGAGGGGCTGGAGCTCATCATCGTCGTCGAGGAAAAGCGCAAGCTGGTCGAGGTCGAGATCAAGGAGGCGATCTTCAACGACCGCCGCGGCCGCCGGGTGATCGGCTGGAAGGACGAGGCGGGCGAGACGGTGTTCACCGTCAAGCAGGCGCTCGATCCGGTGAAGGTCGCCCGCCTGCTCGGCGACCTGCTGGCGCGCGAGGGCATCGAGACCGACGGCCTGCGCGCGCGGCGGGCGCGCCTCGACGCGGCGGTGCGCGCCGACAATGCCGAGGAGATCGCGAGCCGCAAGCCGTGGTTCTGCTCGGGTTGTCCGCACAATAGCTCGACCCGGCTGCCGGAGGGGGCGCGGGCCTATGCCGGTATCGGCTGCCACTACATGGTCCAATGGATGGACCGCGACACCGAGGGCTTCACCCATATGGGCGGCGAGGGGGCGAACTGGATCGGCGAGGCGCCGTTTTCGACGCGCCGCCATGTCTTTCAGAACCTTGGCGACGGAACCTACAACCATTCCGGAGCGCAGGCGATCCGCGCCGCCTTGGCCGCGGGTGTGAACATCACCTACAAGATCCTCTTTAACGACGCGGTGGCGATGACCGGCGGTCAGCCGAACGAGGGCGGCCTGACGGCGCAACGCATCGCGCACGAGCTCCGGGCCATGGGTGTCAGGCGGGTTGTCGGGGTCTATGATCCGAAGGAGGAGGTCGCCTTCGAGGAATTTCCCTCCGGCATGGAAATGCGCCCGCGCGACGATCTCGACGCGGTCCAGCGCGAGATGATGCAAGTCGAGGGCGTGAGCGCCATCCTCTATATCCAGACCTGCGCCGCCGAGAAGCGCCGGCGGCGCAAGGCGGGCCGCTTCCCCGATCCCGACGCCCGCGTCTTCATCAATACGGAGGTCTGCGAGGGCTGCGGCGACTGCGGGGTACAGTCGAACTGCGTCTCGATCCTGCCGCTGGAAACTGCGTTCGGGCGCAAGCGCGAGATCGACCAGTCCTCCTGCAACAAGGATTTCTCCTGCCTGAACGGCTTCTGCCCGAGCTTCGTGACGCTGGAAGGCGCCAAGGTGCGCAAGCCGGCGCCGACCGATCTGGCGCTGCCCGAGATGCCGGAGCCGAGCCTGCCGGCGATCGACGGCACCTTCAACGTGGTCATCACCGGGGTCGGCGGCACCGGCGTGGTCACCGTCGGCGCTCTCATCGCGATGGCCGCGCATCTCGAAGGCAAGGGCGCGGGCGAGATGGAAATGGCGGGCCTCGCGCAGAAGGGCGGGGCGGTGCATATCCATTGTCGCATCGCGGCGCGCCCCGCCGACATCTCGGCGATCCGCGTCGCGGTCGGCGAGGCGGACGCGCTGATCGGCGGCGATCTCGTCGTGGCCGCGTCGGCGAAGACGCTCGGCCTCCTGTCGCGCGGCCGGACGCGCGCGGTCTGCAACGCGCACGAGATCATCACCGGCGAATTCACCCGGAACCGCGAATTCGCCCTGCCGACCGACCGGCTGACGCTCGCACTTCGGGCACGGCTTGGCGACGCGGCGCTCTGCATGATCGACGCGACCCGCATGGCCGAGAAGCTGCTCGGCGATGCGATCCATGCCAATGTGCTGATGCTCGGCGCCGCCTGGCAGGCGGGCTTGCTGCCGCTCGGGCTCGACGCGCTGACCCGGGCGATCGAGATCAACGGCGCCGGCGTCGAGGGCAACAAGCGGGCCTTCGCCTTCGGCCGCTGGGCGATCCTCCACCCGGCCGAGGCGGCGGCGGCGATCGCCGGCGTGGCGGCGCCGGCCGAGGATCTCGATGCCATCGTCGCGCGCCGCGCCGCGCATCTCGAACGCTATCAGGACGCGGCTCTCGCCCGGCGCTATCGCGATCGGATCGCGGCGGCGCGCGCGCGGGACGAAGGTTTCGCCGAAGCCGTGGCGAAGGGCTATCACAAGCTGCTCGCCTACAAGGACGAATACGAGGTCGCGCGCCTGCATGCCGAGACGCTGGAGGCGGCGGTCGCGGCGCGGTTCTCGGACACGCGGGCCATGCGCTTTCACCTCGCGCCGCCGATCCTCGCGCGGCGCGACGCGGCGGGGCATCCGGTGAAGCGCGAGTTCGGCCCGTGGATGATGTGGGTGTTCCGCCGGCTGGCGAGGCTCAAGGGATTGCGCGGCAAGCCCTGTGACCCCTTCGGCTGGACGGAGGAGCGGCGGCGGGAGCGGGCGGCGATCACGCAGTACGAGGCGGACATGGATCTCGTCGCGGCGGGCTTCGACCCGGCGACCGCGGCGGTGGCGATCGAACTCGCCGAACTTCCGCTCAAGGTTCGCGGTTTCGGTCATGTGAAGCAGGCGGCGGCCGAGGCGGCGGCGGAGCGGCGGCGCGACTTGCTCGCCGCCTTCGCCGCCGGCGGCTGGCCGCGGGTGGTGGCGGCGGAATAAGATCCTCATGCGCAAGACAGCAAGTCTCGGGTTGGCGATGGCTCTGGCCGGTTGCGCGGGCGGTCTGCCGCTCGGGCCAGACGTGGTGGTGAGCGGTGCGAAATACGTCGCGGTACAGGGCGAGGCCGATCTCGTGGTCCGGACCTTCCTCGTTGATCCCGCCGGGCAGAAACGCGAGGTCGCGGGCGCGACCTGCGCCATCGACTCGAGCCTCTATTCCGCGCGGCTGACGACGCCCGCCCGGCTTCGCGTGCCGAATTTCGGGCCGCAGTCTCCGGTCCTCACCCTCACCTGCGCGGCGGGCGAGCTGAAGGGCGGGGGGCAGGTCGGGATCGAAACCTTCTGGCGCGCCGCGCCGGGCATGTATGGCGGGTACTATGGCGGGCCCTACGGTCCGGGTCCCGGTCCCTGGGGCTGGCCCGGTCCCGGCTGGGGGCTTTACGGCCCGTCCTATCCGGTGTCGGAATATCCCGACCTGCGTGTGATCCTGCGCTGAGCCGGCGCCGAGGGGAGGCGAGAATGTCCTGGAAACTCCTGCTGATCGGCGGCGGCCTCGGCCTCATGGGGTGCGTCGAACAGACGGGCTTCGCCGATCCGCCGCCGGTGCCGAGCCAGATACGTTCGGAGGCCACGATGCCGCCGGCCTTCGGCATCAGCACGATTCCCGTCCGCGCCTTCGTCACCGAGGCGGGCGCGACCCGCGAGGTCACCGGTGCCACCTGCGAACTGACGAGCCCCTACAGCACCGCCAGTTTCGCCGCGCCCGCCACCGTCTCCGTCCCCGACCTTGGCAACCAGACGCCGGTGGTCCGGGTGCGCTGCGCGGAGGGCGGCCGGAGCGGCGCCGTCGAGGCGCGGGCGGAACTGCGCACCCTCGGCGGCGGTGGCGGCTGGCCGATGATCGGCGTCTCGGTCGGCACCGGCGGCTATTCCGGCGTCAGCGTCGGCGGCCTCTGGACCGGCGGCGGCAATGCCAGCGCCAACGCCTGGCGCGCGGTATATCCGGATGTTCAGGTGATGATGAGGTGATATAGCGTCGATCCGAAGCGCCGCGTCGCGGGGCGTCCGTGCGCGGTCCGCCCGGGTTGTCGGCGTCGGGCTGATTTTTCGGAGGCTTTCGAATGGGTATGTCGGTCAACGAGGCTTCGGCGGTACTGCGCGAGGCGACGCGCGAAACCATCCGCAAGCGCGCGATCTGGTTTCTGGTTCAGGGCGCCCTGCTGGTGGTCGCCGGTCTCGTCGCGCTGGTGGCACCGCTGTTCGCCTCGACCTTCTTCATCGTGTTTCTGGGCTGGCTGCTGATCATCGCCGGCATCGGTCAGGCGATCGGGCTGATCGGCGCGACCCGGGTGCACTATTTCTGGCTTCAGCTCATCTCGGCCGCGCTCGCCGCCCTGGTTGGCTGGATGCTGGTCTCGCGGCCCGAGGCCGGGCTTTTCGCCGCGGCGCTGCTGATGGTGGTCTATTTCATGGTCGACGGCATCCAGCGCCTGGTCTTCGCGCTGATGATCCGGCCGATGAAGAACTGGGGCTGGATGGTGGCGAGCGGCGTGACCGGCATCGTGCTGGCGCTGATCCTCGCGGCGAACCTGCCCGACGCGGCCGGCTGGCTGATCGGCGTGCTGCTCGGGATCGAGCTCATCGCCGTCGGCTCGGCGATGGCCTACCTGGCCTGGGACGTCCGGCGCGCGACGGCGTGACCCGGCGCGCTCCGCCCTGTCGCGGCGCGCGCCGCGATCAGCCCGAACAATCGTAGAAGCGGGTGACGACGGCGCGGGCGCATCGCCCGTGGAAATCGTAGATCTCGCAGGCCCGCTGGTCCCCGGCGAAATAGGCCGGGCCATCGTGGCCCCAGGCGTGACAGCGCTGGTCGGCGGTGTCGGCCGCCTCCTTCCAGTCCGGTTCGACCGGATTGTAGAGAAAGCGCGTCGAGGAGAGCGTGACGATGCCGTCCGCCTCGTTGCCACCGCTGACCCGCGGGGTGACCACCGGACCGGTCGAAGCGCAGCCGGCCAGCAGCGCGAGGCAGAGGATCGAGAGCGTGGCGCGCATGGCGGTTCCGAAACGGTGTTGCGATGCCAGAAGACTGCGCCCCGCGGCGCCTCCGGGTCAACGAATCGGTTATCAATGCGTTAACGGGCCGCCTGGGCCGCGGACTCGAATCGGAGACGCGGCTATGCTGCGCCGCGGCAACAGGAGGAGCCCGGATGAAGAACCCGTTCATGAGCATGTGGCTGAGCGCGGCGAACAAGGCGGCGGGCATGGGGCGCGCCTACTGGAGCGCCGAGGCGCGCCGCCAGCAGGCGGCCTTCGTCAAGGGTCTGACCAAGGGTTTCGGCGCCACGCCGACCAAGCGCGCCACCCCGACCAGGCGGCGCAAGTAGGGCGGACCTCGGTCCGCCTCGACGCCTGAGACGCGGGGCAGGGTGCCCACCTCCGAGCGCGGGCTTGGCAACGGGCGCCGTGCGCGATAGGGCGGGCGCCATGCCACGTTACGCGCTGCGGATCGAGTATGACGGCCGGCCGTTCGCGGGCTGGCAGCGGCAGGCCGGGCAGCCGAGCGTTCAGGGCGCGCTGGAAGCCGCCGTGGCGCGGATCGCGCCGGGCGGCGCGGCGGTTCTCGGCGCGGGCCGGACCGACGCCGGCGTCCATGCCGAGGGGCAGGTCGCCCATCTCGACCTTGACCGCGACTGGGATCCGCTCCGGCTCTGCGCGGCGCTGAACGCGCATCTGCGACCCGATCCCGTCGCGGTGGTGGCGGCGGCGCGGGTGACGGAAGCGTTCCACGCCCGCTTCTCGGCGGTCGAGCGGGTCTATCGCTACCGTCTCGTCAGCCGCCGGGCGCCGCTGGTCGCGGATCGCGGCCGGGCCTGGCGGGTGAACAGCGCGCTCGATCCCGGCGCCATGCGGGCCGGGGCGGCGCATCTGCTGGGGCGGCATGATTTCACCACCTTCCGCTCGTCGATGTGCCAAGCGAAAAGCCCGCTGCGCACGCTCGACGCGCTGGAGGTGGAGGAGGTGGCCTATCCCGCCGGGCGCGAGATCCGCTTTCACCTGCGGGCGCGGTCCTTCCTGCACAATCAGGTGCGCGGCATCGTCGGCACGCTGGAGCGGGTCGGCGCGGGCGCCTGGGCGCCGGACCGCGTCGCCGAGGCGCTGGCCGCCCGCGACCGGAGCGCCTGCGGTCCGGTCTGCCCGCCGGACGGTCTGACGCTGATGGCGGTGGGCTATCCGGCGGATCCCTTCTGAGCAGGGGTCCGGTCTGAGCTTGGGTTTGCGCGAAACTGGCTGATTTCCGGGCAGTGGCCGGCGGGTCGGCGCTCGTTTTGCGTGGCGCGCTGGCATCCGGGGGCGTCCTCGTCTAGAATGCCGGGCGTACAGGTGCGCGGGGGCGCGCGCTTTTTTTGGGGTGTTGCCCGGTGGCCTTCCGTGCCCGCCGGAACGTGGTGGGAGCTCGGATGTCACAGCAGGGCCAGTCGGCGTGGCTGAGAAAGCACGCCGCCGGGGCGGAGGGCTCCGGTTTCGACCTGCCCGCCTGGACCGACGCCGAGGTCGAGTCGGCGGGTCCGGTCGATATCGTGCCCGCCCGCCCGCGCGGCGCCGCGAAGCGGCCCGACATCCCGCGCGTCCAGATCCTCCCGACCCCGGTCCCCCCCGCCGGGATGGCCGGCGCCGAGAATCCCGACACCGAGGGTCATCGCCCGGAAATGCCCGTGGCGCCGTCCGCCGAAGGCCCCGCCGAGCGGACCGAACCAAGCTGGGCCGACATGCTCGACCCCCAGGCCCGCGAGGCGCGGCTGGCGGAGGCGCGCGCGCGGCGTGCCGAGGCCCTGGCCCGGCGGAGCGCGGGCGCGCCGGAGGAAG